>CAZWPV010000550.1:0-2257 GCA_964635485.1 uncultured Anaerolineales bacterium | reverse complement strand
CAGCTTGGAGAACAGCGGCACCGACTCCGCCTCCAGGTAGACCTCCTGGAAGTAGGGGTCGATGAAGCCATCCAGTGGGGTGATGGAGCCATCGGGCGCTTCCCACGTCACGTCGAGCATGTTGCTGGCGTTGACCACGCGTCCCTTCTCTGGCTCGGCGATGACCCAGTCCATCTTGCACCAGCCGGGGTCGAAGCACCCGTACTCCCAGGCCACCTCCCACGGCTCGCCCGAGGTGCGAAAGACGAGCATCTTGCCCTCCTTGATCTCGTCGGGGTTCCAGGAGATGGGGGAGCCGACTGTGATGCGCTCGCCATCCTTGACCACGTCGGTCTTCCAGGTGCCGAACTTGACCTCGATCAGTTGGTAGCCGGGTCCCTCGAACTTGTCCAGCGCCTTGTCGCGCATCAGCTTGGCCAGCATGTGGCTGGCTTCCTCCTGCGTCTCGGCCTTGATGTTGACCCGCTCAAAATAGTCGCAGTCGCCGGGGTAGCGTTGGATCATGCCCTGAGCCGCACTGCCGGCCAGGCTGACGGCGGTCTCGATGTTGGGCAGGTCGGGCAGTTGGACGAGGTCAGCGATGCGGCGGTAGCGGTCGAGGGTGGCCTTGTCGAAATCGAGCAGGGTGATCTCGTGGCCGTAGATGCCAGCCTCCTCGTCCACCTCCCACTCCATCGTGCCGGACGCGGCCATGGCTGACAACCACTGGGCGACATCAGTCTCGTCCACCTCGACCCCCAGCGACTGAGCCGTTTTGATGATTTGCTCTATCTCTTTTTGAGCGTCTACGGGTTTTCTTTCGTCTGTCATCGCTTACCTCCCTGAAAAAGGTATGATCTCTACTTCTGGTTTTCCTTTCCCCAGGCGCAAGCGCGCTACTGAGGGTTGTTCGTGTTTGCCTGATTCGGCGACTGCGCCGGGATTGACCAGCAGCTTGTCGCCCATCCATTCGACGTGCGCCCGGTGGGCGTGGCCGAAAACGATGATGTCCGCATCGAGATAGATTTGCGCCAGGCGGCGGGCGTTGCGCCGGTTGAGCCATCCGTTATCCAGCAGACCCGCCCAGTTGACGATGAAACGGATGCCCTTGATAACCAAGCCCATCAGCCCCGGTTGATGGCCATGGGTGAGCACGATGCGCTTGCCGCTCAACTCAAGTTCAATCACAGCTGGCAGTGATGCGCCGCCGTCAGAGAGATCCAGAATGTGCAAGTTCCCGCGCACCGCGTGCACCGGCGCGATTTCGCACAGCGGTTCCAGCGCCGCCGGATCGTCCACGTCGCCGGCGTGCAAAATCACGTCCACGCCATCCAGCATATCCAGCACCGCCTGAGGCAGTTGCTTCATCCGATGGGGGATGTGGGTGTCGGAGAGCAGGCCGATGGTGAATGTGGACATCAGCCTAGAGTTTAGCACAGTTGGCGGATGTGGCAAGTGTGCAAGTATGCAAGCGGCCAGTTTGCTATTCGGCTATTTCTGTTCGTTTGGCATATCGAGAAAACTGGTGTATGATGACATTCAACAGGTACGAGGAGATCAATTCTATGCAATTCGATCCCACCGAGCATCCTCATCGTCGTTACAATCCGCTCTCCGGCGATTGGATTCTGGTTTCGCCCCAGCGTACCAAGCGTCCCTGGAAGGGGCAGGTGGAAAAGCCGTCGCCGGAGGTCCGTCCACAGTACGATCCTAATTGCTACCTCTGCCCGGGCAACGAGCGGGCTGGCGGCGATCGAAATCCACAGTACGAATTCACCTACGTCTTTACCAACGACTTTGCCGCGCTGCTGCCCGATACGCCCGATACGTCTGTTTCGTCCAACCCCCTCCTCCGCACCGAAAGCGAACAGGGCACCTGTCGTGTGATCTGCTTCTCGCCGCGCCACGATCTCACCCTGCCGGAGATGACGGTGGAGGACGTCCGCTGCGTGGTGGACGTGTGGGCCGAGCAGATGGCGGAACTGGGCCAGCGGTACGCTTGGGTGCAGATATTCGAGAACAAGGGCGCGGTGATGGGCTGCTCCAACCCGCATCCCCACTGCCAGATCTGGGCCGGGAGCGCGCTGCCCAACGAGCCAGCGAAGGAGGAGCACCAGCAGCGGGTCTATTTCGATGAATACGGCGAACCGTTGTTGGTGGCCTATGCCAGGCTGGAGACTGAGCTGGGAGAACGCATCGTGGTGGAGAACGCGCACTGGATGGCCGTGGTGCCCTACTGGGCGGTGTGGCCCTTCGAGACGATGCTGCTGCCCCGCCG
>CAZWPV010000549.1:0-2263 GCA_964635485.1 uncultured Anaerolineales bacterium | reverse complement strand
GCTGTAGGTTTATCAAACCTACTATAGCAGACGCACCGGCCACACGGTAGTGAACATGATAATGACTCGCAATGCTCCGAGTCATTCGCCAGTATGACACGCGTCATACGCGGACGTGACCCGGCTCAGTGTGGCCTGGAGGAAAATCGGGGTATAATAGAGCCGTGACGCACGAGACTCGAGAACCCGGCGTGCTGCCGGTTTTCCGGCTTTTTGCCGTCCTGTGGCTGGGCCTGTTCCTGCTAGGCGGCGGCATCCTCTTGGTATCGGAGGCGTTCTCCCAAAGCGCCCTCGTCTTTTACCTGGCCGGTATCGCCAATGCGATCCTTCTATTGGGCTACCTCCTATGGCCGCTCCTGCAACGCCACTTGGGAACCAAATATCTGCCCATCGGCGTCATCATCGCCTCTGTCGGACCGATCATCATCAACCACCTCGTCTCGCTCCTGCAAATCCATCCAACAGAGACCAAGTCACTGCTCGATACCTGGCCACTGACCGCGATCCTGTTCGTACCTCTGGTGATCGTCGCCTGGCAGCACCCCCTGCGCGATATGATTCTATTCTGCCTGGGAACTGCCCTGCTGGACTTGGCTCTAGCTTTACCTGCTACCAGGGGCGACCAATGGGCCTTCTTCTCCAGCGTTCACGGTGTTCTGGGCCGAACAGGTTCCTTCTTGCTGGTCGGCTACATGGTCGCGCGGATCATGAAAATCCAGCGCCAGCAGCGCCAATCGCTGACCGAGGCCAACACCAAACTGACCCACTATGCCACGACGCTCGAACAACTGGCCACCACCCGCGAGCGCAACCGCTTGGCACGCGAACTGCACGACACGCTGGCCCACACATTAAGCGCCGTTGCGGTGGAACTGGAAGCGGTCGATTCACTGTGGGACACCGACTCTACCCAGGCGCGCGCGCTCTTGCAGCGATCTCTGAGCGCCACCCGTACCGGCTTGACCGAGACTCGCCGCGCGCTGCAAGCCCTGCGCTCCAACCCGTTGGAGGACCTGGGACTGGCCCTGGCAATCCGCCAAGAGGCGCAGACGGTGGCAGAGCGAGGCAATCTGGCCCTCGACCTGCACATCCCGGAGCCGGTGGACAACCTATCGCCGGACGTAGAGCAATGCGTCTACCGAGTGGCGCAGGAGGCGCTGGCAAACGTGACCCAGCACGCCCAGGCAAAGCAGGTGGCTGTCGAGCTGCTTCGAGAAGACGGCAGCCTGACACTGACCGTATCCGACGACGGGTGTGGCTGTGACTTCAACGACATCGACGCCGAACGCCACCTGGGCATCCGGGGAATGCGGGAACGTGCGGAAATGGTGGGCGGCACCTTGGAGATCGAGAGCGATCCCGGGCTGGGTACGACGGTTCACCTGACGATTGAGTCTTGAAGTGATCCAGGACATGGAGGAACACGGAAAAACACAGAAACAACAAAGGAGTCCGTGTATGTCCGTGTTGTTCCGCGTCCCGCAAAAAGGATAGCAATGATCCGTGTGCTAATATGTGACGACCAGGCCATCGTGTGCGAGGGCTTGCAGGCCATCCTCAGCACAGCGCAGGATATCGAGGTCGTAGGCATAACCAATGACGGCGCGCAGGCGGTTGAGATGGTCGCCGAGGCGCAGCCTGACGTCGTCCTGATGGACCTAAAGATGCCGGTGATGAACGGCGTCCAGGCCACCCGCCTGATTCGAGAGCGGCATCCAGAGGCGCGCGTGCTGGTGCTCACCACCTACGACGCCGACGAATGGGTATTTGATGCGGTGCGCGGCGGCGCCTCCGGTTACCTGCTCAAGGACACGCCACGGGAGAAGCTGATCGAGGCAATTCGGGACACCGCCGCGGGCAAGACACCCGTTGATCCAAACGTGGCCGGAAAGCTGTTCGCTCAGGTAGTCCAGGGCATCGCGCTGCCCGATCCATCCATCGCCAAAGATCTGAGCGAGCGAGAGCGCGAGGTGCTGGGGCTTCTGGCGCGGGGAATGACCAACGCCGAGATCGCCAAGCGACTGTACCTCTCCGAGGGCACAGTGCGCAATTACGTCAGCGCGATCCTGACCAAGCTGGACGTGCCCGACCGCACGCAAGCGGCGGTGTTGGCGCTGCGGCACGGGCTGGCCGCTCCAGAGGACATTCGGACCTCGTCGTAACGCCAAAAAAGCAAAGGGGGCGCCACCGCACGGACGATATCACCCGACGTGTCAAGTCAAATGAAAATGTTACCGAAGCGGGTTCGTTAGGTCAAGTGATA
>CAZWPV010000548.1:0-2269 GCA_964635485.1 uncultured Anaerolineales bacterium | reverse complement strand
AGCGGTGCGACGGAAAGCCACTTGAACCTATCAGACTGTGGCTAGAACAAGCTTTTACAGGCCTGAAACGGCAAGGACCGTCGTGTGGTTATGTGATCTGGATCAATGCACAGGAAGTTATTTCTTAACAAACCCTATGGCCGCTCACCCGCCACGTCGTGCCGGCTCTGATGGCGGAGTTGAACGATCAGCGTCCCCAGGCCAGCCAGGACCATCCCGACGATCTGCCACCAGTAGAGCGACTCACCCAAGAATAGCCACGACAGAACGGTGACCTGTATGAGCATCGTGTTGTTGATGATGCTGGACTCGACCGCCGGGAGCACGCGCAGTGTGTGGTTCCACAGCGTGAACGCCAAGGCCGTGTTCACCACTGCCAGCCAGCCGATGATGGCCCAATGAGCCAGATCGAGGCGCGGGAAGCTCTCGGTCAGTAGCCCGGTCACCAGCAGCACGATAGCTCCGACGCCCATACTGATGGCGGTCACGACGAGGGGAGGGATATCGTCCTCGCGGTTGATGCGCCGACCGAGGATCGAGGAGCCAGCGTTGGCGAACACGCCGACGGCCACGACGACCAGTCCCACGACCTGATCGGTGGGAAACGGCGCGGCGTAGAAATAGACGATGACGCCGGCGACGTTGACTAACACCCCAATCCATTGGAAAACCGTGGGCCGCTCCGCCAGCCAAAGCACGCCCAGCAGTGCGACGACGATGGTCGTGAAATTGAGAAGCATGCTGATCGTCGCGGACGGCAGATAATTCAACCCAAAGAACGCCGATCCCTGCGTAACGGCGTAGTAGAGAAGGCCGAGAATGACCAAGCGTCGCCAGTCGTGCGTCGATAGATCGCGGACGATCTCCCGGTTCGCGGCGTGAAGGGCAAACGGCAGCAAACACAGAAAGGCCAGCGTGTAGCGTAATCCCGCGAAGGTGAAAGGGGGGATATTCTTCAGGCCGATCTTGATGAGCACGAAGGAGGTAGACCAGAGAAACGTCACGAACAGGGCCTGAAACATTGCGACCAAATGCGGAAGGCGTTTCTTCACGTCGGCTCCTCCAGGGTGTGCCAGAGACACCGATACTTTATCACATATGACATAAATTGGCGAATTGATGGGTTGTGGGTTCAGGGAGATTGCATTTAGCCCGTGCAAAATGCAATCCACTCCGTGGGATGAGAGAACTGTAAGGTACATTTTCTTGACAACTCCGCCGTCTCGTGTTAGAATGACACTAAGTTAGGTGAGTGATGACGACTTGTATTCTGGCCGCCCCTGCTAGCGCTACCCAGCCGCAGCCACGCTCGCTGCGGAGGTTGGTTTAGCGCTGAGTGGGCACCAGACCAGTGTAAGTCGAGCCAGCCTCCAAGGGAATTTGGGGGCTTTTTTTGTTTTGCGAGGCGATGAGGCAAAGAGCAGGTTTGGAGCGCAACGTGGTGGCCGCCCCTAGTCGGTCCCAGCCAGGTTTAGCAGGAGGTCCGGTGCTGTTCTAGCACCATAAGCTCTCAGCTTAGGATACCAGCCTCCCGCAGTATGGAGGCTGTTTTCGTTATTGCACAGGAGGTGGGAGATGACGACCGAAGTGATGGAAGGCCTGAGAGATGTGGTTGTTGCCAATACTTCGATATGCATCATCGACGGCGCGGAGGGAAGCCTCCGCTACAGGGGCATCGACGTCGGCGAGTTCGCCCGGCACTCGACTTATGACGAGACGGCTTACCTGCTCTGGTTTGGAGAGCTTCCCACGCGAGCGCAACTGGAGAAGCTGAGCAGCCGGCTGGTAGAGCAGCGAGAGTTGGATTGGGGCATTAGAAGCGTGATTGAGGCACTGCCCAAGACGATGCAGCCGATGGAGGCACTCAGAACGGTGGTCTCGGTGCTGCCATCCTCTGACCCACAGGCGAATGATTACCACTACGACGCCAACATCGATAAGGCCATTCGCATGACGGCCAAGTTCCCGACGATTGTGGCCTACTACCAGCGCCACTTGAATGATCTGGAATTTGCAACTCCCAATCCTGAGTTGAGCCACGCGGCCAATTTCCTCTACATGCTGCACGGTCAGGAGCCCACGCCGTTGGAAGCCAAGACCATGGACCTGGCCCTGGTTCTGATGGCCGAGCACGGGTTCAATGCCTCTACCTTTGCCGCGCGGGTCACGGCCAGCACGCTCTCCGATATGTACTCCGCCATCACGACCGCCGTCGGCACGCTCAAGGGGCCGCTGCACGGCGGAGCCAACCAGCGGACGATGGAGATGA
>CAZWPV010000547.1:0-2269 GCA_964635485.1 uncultured Anaerolineales bacterium | reverse complement strand
AGCGAGCCAGCCTGCTGCACGTGCTCCCCCAAGATATAGCGCAGTTCGCTGTGCAGGAGATGGGTGGCCGTGTGATTGCGAGCGATGTCCATCCGTCGTTCATAGTCCACGATGGCCCAGGCCGCGTCGCCGACCCGCGGGCGACCCAGCTGAACAACCCCCGCGTGAACGATCAGTCCGGGAACAGGATGGCGCACATCCTGAATCGCGATCTCCCAAACCGGCTCGGTGCCATCCGGCGGATAGGCCGAAACAAAACCCCTATCAGAAACCTGCCCGCCGGACTTGACATAGAAACAGGTCGCCGACAGCACCACCTCGACCTGATCGCCCTCCTTGGCCGACTTGACCTGCTTCCCATCCCTCAAGATGGCCACAGCTGTGGTCTCCAATTCGGTGGTCGCATAGGGATCGTGAACGACACCGGCTTCATCCAAGAGTCCCTGGCGTTGCAGGTCCTCCAGAATCTCGGTATAGCGCTTGAGCGTTTCCTCATCCTGGAACTCGAACCTATCCGCCTGGCGAGCGCGCTGGCGCTGTTCCTCAAGCGCTTTGCGATAGCCAGCCTCGTCCACGCTCAAGCCCCGCTCCTCGGCCACATCGCGCGTGATCTCCAAGGGCAAGCCGAAAGTGTCATACAGCCGGAAAGCCGCGTCGCCGGGGACGCTCTCCTCACCTTCCCCCTCCAATTCGGCCAGCTCTTCGTCCAAGCGGGCCAAACCCAGGTCGAGCGTGCGCAGGAAACGCTCCTCTTCCTGCGTGATCGTGGTGAGGATGAACTGGCGGCGGTTCGCCAGCTCGGGAAAGACAGACCCCATCGTCTCGATCACGACCTTGGCGACCTCGGCCAGAAAAGGGCCGGTGAAACCGGCTTTGCGCCCAAAGCGAGCCGCCCGGCGCAGGATCATGCGCAGCACGTAATTGCGCCCCTCGTTGCCCGGCAGGACGCCATCACCGACGAGGAAGGTAATCGCCCGACCGTGATCGGCGATGACGCGATACGCGACGATGTTCTCCTTCACCTCCGCGTCGGTGTGGCCCGTCATCTCCTGGACGCGTCTAATAATCGGCGTGAACAGGTCGGTCTTGTAGTCCGAACCCACCCCCTGCAATACGGCGACGGTGCGCTCAAACCCCATCCCGGTGTCCACGTGTTTGGCAGGCAGGGGATGCAAAGAGCCGTCGGCCTCGCGGTTGTATTGGATGAACACGAGGTTCCACAATTCAACAAAGCGTCCGCAGTACTCGCCGTTGACCTGGCAGACGTGTCCAGGCTTGTTCTGCATCGTGCAGGCCGCGGGGCCCATGTCGTAATGGATCTCGCTGTTAGGCCCACATGGCCCAGTCTCTGCCATCTCCCAGAAGTTGTCCTTGCGGCCAAAGAAGAGAGTATGCGCTGGATCCACATCCGTCTCAGAACGCCAGAAACCTGCCGCTTCGTCGTCAGTCGGCAGATCGCCCCGGTCGTCCTCGAAGACGGTGACCCACAGCCGCTCCTTCGGCAGCTCCCAGACCTCGGTCAGCAGTTCCCAGGCCCAGGCAATAGCCTCTTTCTTGTAATAGTCGCCGAAGGACCAGTTGCCCAGCATCTCGAAGAAGGTATGGTGGATCTCGTCGCGCCCCACGTCCTCCAGGTCGTTGTGCTTGCCGGAGACGCGCATGCACTTTTGCGTATCGGCGGCGCGCGTGTAGGGCCGATCCCCCAGGTCGAGGAAGACGTCCTTGAACTGGTTCATCCCGGCGTTGGTGAACAGCAAGGTCGGATCGTCCACCGGCACCAGGCTTGTGCTGGGCACGATGGTGTGTCCGCGCGCCTCGAAGAAATCGAGAAAACTCTGTCGCACCTGGGCGCTGGTCATTTTTTTCATCGGCAACTCCTGCTCCTCCTGGGTGGGCGATATTGTAGCCGGAATGGTAGAATTTGCAAGTGACGAGTCGCCAGCAGGCAGCGGACGCAGGCTACCTGTTCGCCATCCTAGCCCCAAGGCGCACCAACCTTCGGCCGTCGGCTTGCAAGCACAGCCCGGATGTGCTATGCTTCAAGATGTTAATAGTGGTTTCTCTACAGTCGCGGCGCGGGTAATGCCTGTCCGTTAAGCGCCCAAGGGATCGACATGTCTTGGCGAGTCAATTCACCGAAAATTAGGAACTTGTGGGCGGCAGCGCTTGGCGGTTGCAAGAGATGGTTGATTCCGATTCTCTTCATCGCGCTGGCGATGCAATGTGTGTCGCCACCAGCGGTGATGGTTGGCTGCTTCGCGCTTGTCTA
>CAZWPV010000546.1:0-2269 GCA_964635485.1 uncultured Anaerolineales bacterium | reverse complement strand
GCCCAGGTCGGCCCGCAGGTGGCCGAGAAGCTGGGGCTGCCGCAGATCACCTACGCCGAGGCCATCGAGTCGCTGGAGGGGAGCGAGATCGTCGTGCGCCGGGCGTTCCCCCTGGGCACGGAGATGGTAAAGGGCGCGCTGCCCTGCCTGCTCACCGTCGTCGAATCGGCCAACGAACCCCGCCCGCCCTCAGCCCGCCGGATCATCTCCAACAAGCTGGCCGCCATTCCGCAGGAGTACCCTGATCTTTTGGAAAGATGGCCCGAGTTCGAAACGAAGGAAAAGCTGGATGGGTACCTGGCCGCGCGCGGCCTCAAGATCGCCGTGTGGAGCGGCGAGGACGTCGACGTCGATTACGACAGGGTCGGCCTCTCCGGCTCACCCACCAAGGTGCTCAAGATCGACTCTGTGGTGCTGGGCGCCGAGGAGAGCAAAGAGTTCGAGGCGAGTGAGGCGGGCGTTTCGGCGTTGATGCAGGAACTGGTGGAGGATTACATTTTGTAAGACCTGGGAGGTTTTGAAAACCTCCCAGGTCTCGCCACGAGGATAACCAATGACAAAACCACGCGAAGTCTGGGTCTTTATCGAACAAGATGGCGGCAACGTCGCGCCCGTCAGCCTGGAGCTGCTGGGCAAGGCGCGGGAGGTGGCCGATCAATTGGACGGCAAGGTGTGTGGGTTGCTGTTCGGCGACGGGGTCGCCGACAGGGCCGAGATGGTGATCCACCACGGCGCCGACGAGGTGCTGCTGGCCCAAGCTCCCGAGCTGGGTGCGTATCGCACGTTGCCCTACGCCCGCGTCGCCGTCGATCTGGTGAAGGAGCGAGAGCCCTACATCTTTTTGCTGGGGGCCACGCCGGTGGGACGCGACCTGGCCCCACGTATCGCCAGCGCCTGCTGGGCCGGACTGACCGCCGACTGCACCTCGCTGCAGATCGGTGATTTCGAGTTCAGGGACGACGTCTACGGGGACCTGCTGTACCAGATTCGCCCGGCCTTTGGCGGCAACATCATCGCCACCATCGTCAACCCGGAGACGCGCCCGCAGATGGCCACCGTGCGCGAGGGCGTGATGAAGATGGAGCAGCCCGACAAGGCGCGCCAGGGCACGATCACGAAAGTGTCGCCGAGGTTCGATCCCGCCGACCTGGTCGTGGAGGTGCTGGAGCGCGAGATACGGCTGCCGTGCTGCGACCTGAAGGGCGCATCCGTCATCGTCGCTGGCGGGATGGGCGTGGGCAGCAAGGAGGGGTTCGACCTGATCACCGATCTGGCCCACGCGCTGGGCGGCGAGGTGGGGGCCTCCCGCGCCGCCGTCGACGCAGGCTTCATCGCCAAGGAGCACCAGGTGGGACAGACGGGCGTCACCGTGCGGCCCCGGCTTTACGTGGCCTGTGGCATCTCGGGCGCGGTGCAGCACTGCGCCGGGATGGACCAATCGGGCACCATCGTCGCCATCAACAGCGACCCCAGCGCGCCGATCTTTCAGCTGGCGCACTATCGCATCGTGGGCGACCTGCACGAGGTCATCCCCCAGCTCATCAGCGCCTATCGCGATACGGCGAAATAAGGAGACGTTTACCCTTGCGAAGGTTTCAAGCGAGCCCGGAAGAGAGTAAGCCCTTCGCATACAAAGGCACCCTTGGCTTGAAACAAACTGACTAACCTTCGCAAGGGTTGAGGAGACAAAGTATGGCAGAGAACTTTTTCACAGACAACCTTGATCTGCAGCGCTATTTGAAAAAGATCGACCTGAGCGAGGTCGTTGGCATCCTGGAGGACGGCTATCGCTACCACGAGGAGCACGCTGCCGCGCCGCGCAACTATGCCGACGCGATGGACAACTACCGGCTGATGCTGGAGGTGGTGGGTGACATCTGCGCTAACCACGCCGCCCCGCGCGCCGCTGAGGCGGACGAGGCGGGCGTCTCTTGCGACGACGGCTGTGTGACCTACGCCAACGCGACGCTGAAGGTGATGGACTTTTTTCGAAAGGCCGATATCGTGGGCGCGACACTGCCCTGGGAATATGGCGGGATGAACCTGCCGGAGACGATCCTGCAGATGGTGGTCGAGATCATCTCCCGGGCCGATGCCAGCCTGATGACCGTCTTTGGCCTGCAGGAGATCGCGGCCAAGATGATCGCCGAGCACGGCGACGAGGAGATGAAAGCGCGCGTGCTGCCGCGCGTCATCTCGGGCGAGCTGGTCGGTGGGGCGATGGTGCTCACCGAGCCGGACGCCGGCTCCGACCTGGGCAGCGTGCAGA
>CAZWPV010000545.1:0-2270 GCA_964635485.1 uncultured Anaerolineales bacterium | reverse complement strand
CAGCACGTCCTCGTCCGTCAGCGGCTCAAAGTAGAGCCGGTCGGAGGTGTCGTAGTCGGTCGAGACGGTCTCGGGGTTGGAGTTGACCATGATCACCTCATACCCCTCCTCCTGGAGCGCCCAGGCGGCGTGGACGTTGGCATAGTCGAACTCGATGCCCTGGCCGATGCGGTTGGGGCCGGAGCCGAGGATCATGACCTTGGACCGGTCGGAGGCAAGCGCTTCGTTCTCCTCGCCGCCGTAGGTGGAGTAAAAGTAGGGCGTGGCGGCCTCGAACTCGGCGGCGCAGGTATCGACCATCTTGAAAACCGGCTTCACGTCCAATGCCTCCCTGCGCTCTCGGACCTCTTTTTCGGGCAGGTCGAACCACTCGCTCAGCTCGCGGTCGGACATGCCCACTTCCTTGGCTTCCCGCAGGATGCCCTGGTCGATTTTCTGCCAGGTGATGTGGCGCAACTGGTTCTCGAACTTGATAAAGCGATCCAGCTCGCTCAGGAACCAGCGGTCGATGTGCGTGATCTCGTTGATTTCCTCGACCGAGTACTCGCGGCGCAGCGCGGCAAAGATGTAGGCCAATCGCTCCGGCGTTGGGTTTGCCAGGTACTGCCGGATGTGGTCAAAGTCCAGCTTGGGCGTAGCGTCCAGCTCCAGCGAGCGCAGCGCCTTGCCCAGCGCCTCCTTGAAGGTGCGCCCGATGGCCATCACCTCGCCCACCGACTTCATCTGCGTGTGCAGCAACGGGTCGGCGCCGGGGAACTTTTCCAGTTGGAAGCGCGGGATCTTGACCACGACGTAATCTAGCGTCGGCTCAAAGGCCGCTGTTGTGCGCAGGGTGATATCGTTGGGGATCTCGTCCAGCCGGTAGCCCACGGCCAGCAGCGCCGCTACCTTGGCGATGGGGTAGCCGGTGGCCTTGGAGGCCAGCGCCGACGATCGGCTGACGCGCGGGTTCATCTCGATGACGACCATGCGCCCGGTCTCGGGGTGCACGGCAAACTGGATGTTCGACCCGCCGGTGTCGACGCCGATGGCGCGCAGAACGGCTATGGCGGCGTCGCGCATCTTTTGATACTCGACGTCGGTCAACGTCTGCGCCGGGGCGACGGTGATCGAGTCGCCGGTGTGCACACCCATCGGGTCCAGGTTCTCGATGGAGCAGATGATGACGCCGTTATCGGCGTGATCGCGCATGACTTCCAGCTCGAACTCTTTCCAGCCGATGACGGATTCCTCCAGCAGCACGGTGTGGGAGGGGCTTTCGATCAGGCCCTGGGCGACGATTTGCGCCAGTTCCTCGGCGTTGTAGGCGATGCCGCCGCCGGTGCCTCCCAGCGTAAAGCTTGGGCGGGCGATGAGTGGGTAGCCCAACTCCTCGGCCACCTGCATCGCCTCGGTGACGCTGCCGATCTGCTGGCTGCGCGGCACTTCCAGCCCGATGCTGAGCATGGTCTCCTTGAACATCTGTCGGTCCTCGGCCTTTTGGATGGCCTCGAAGGGCGCGCCGATGATCTCGACGCCGTATTTATCCGTGATGCCTGCCTGAGCCAGCTCGACCGCCAGGTTGAGTCCGGTCTGGCCTCCCAGCGTCGGTAGCAGCGCGTCAGGGCGTTCTTTGGCGATGATGGCCTCCAGGAACTCGACCGTCAGCGGCTCGATGTAGACCGCGCCGGAGAGCTCCGGGTCGGTCATGATGGTGGCCGAGTTGGAGTTGACGACGACGAGCTTGTACCCGGCCCGCTTGAGCGCCTTGAGCGCCTGCGTGCCGGAGTAGTCGAACTCGGCGGCCTGACCGATGATGATCGGTCCTGAGCCGATGATGAGAACCTTTTCGATGTCTGTGCGCTTGGGCAAACTATTCCTCCAACTTATATGGGACACGGAATAACACGGACGGACACGGATTTTTATTTGTTTTCTGGCTGCTCGCTGATCCAGGCCATAGAGCCTTTGCGGTCGTTGTCGTAAACCTTGCGCTTGAACTGGGCATCTGGACCAAAGTTTAGCAGAAGGCCGACCTCAATCTCGGTCGCTTTGAGATAGTTGAGTAGTTGTGCCTCATGTTCTCTCAAAATTTGGCGGGGGGCTTTCAGTTCGACGATGACAGCGTCGTTCACGACGACGTCGGTCTTGTATTCGCCAACTACCCGATTGCCGTAATATACGGCAATGCGTTTTTGTTGTTCGGCCTGCAGGCCCAGCTCTCATAGCTCTAGCACTAGTACCTTTTCAACATGGTTTTGACAAACTCTCTTCCTGCGGTAAACTAGAGG
>CAZWPV010000544.1:0-2270 GCA_964635485.1 uncultured Anaerolineales bacterium | reverse complement strand
AGGAGAAAACATGCGAAAGCCCTTTATTGCTGGAAACTGGAAAATGCACAAGACGATTGGGGAGGCCGTCGCACTGGTTCAGGCGCTGCGCGCCGAGCTCGATGGCGTCGGCGGCTGTGACGTGGCCGTCTGCCCGCCCTTCCCTGCCCTCGCCGCCGTGCGCGAGGCGTTGGCCGGATCGACCATCGGCCTGGGCGCGCAGAACATGTACTGGGAGGAGCAGGGCGCATTCACCGGCGAGGTGAGCCCGGTGATGCTGAAAGAGCTGTGTGATTACGTCATCATCGGCCACTCGGAACGGCGCAACGTCTTTGGCGAGAGCGACGAGTGGGTCAACAAGAAGCTACACGCCGCGTTTGACCACGGGCTGAAGCCCATCCTGTGCGTGGGCGAGAACCTGGCGCAGAACAAAGCCGGTGAGACCGTCGCGTTCGTCGGCGGTCAGATGCGCGCCGCCTTCGAGGGCATCACCGCCGAGCAAGCCCGCATCACCACCGTGGCCTACGAGCCGATCTGGGCCATCGGCACCGGCGTCCCGGCCACCGGCGAGGGAGCCAACGAAATCATCGGGACAGCCGTGCGCGGTGTGCTGACCGAACTGTTCGGCGACGACGTGGCAGCTGGTATACGCATCCAGTACGGCGGCAGTGTCAAGCCCGCCAACGTCGTCGAGTTCATGTCCCAACCCGAGATCGACGGCGCGTTGGTAGGCGGCGCGAGTCTGAAGTCCGCCGATTTTGCCGCAATCGTCAAGGACGGTCTGACGGCAAAGCAAACATAGAAACCCGGTCTTTGGGAAAAACCGGGTTCCTGCGGAGCATCATGAACTGGACGCCTTTCCTCTGGCTGGCAGCAGCGCTGGGGCTTTTGCTCTTGATCGAACGCTGGATTCACCGCCACCTACAAGGCATCATGTTGCTGCTCACCGGCGACCCAGAGATGGCCCTGGTGCTATATGCCCTGCCGCTGCTGCCGGGCATCATCCTCCACGAACTGAGCCACGCCGCCATGGCCCTTATCCTGGGCGCGCGCATAGGCCGCATCTCGATCCGTCCAAAGCTCGCGGGCCAGCGCGTTCAGTTGGGGTTCGTCCCCGTCGAAAAGACCGACGCCGTGCGGGCCAGCCTGATCGGGCTGGCCCCTTTGTTGACCAGCAGCGCCGCCATCCTGCTGATCGGACACGCGGTCTTTGGCATCGGCGCGATGGGCGGAGCACTCGCCGCAGGAGACTGGGACACGTTGCTTCAAAGCCTGGGTGACATGCTGGAAGCGACCGACGCCTGGATCTGGGCATACGTCATCTTCACCCTGAGCAACACGATGCTGCCCAGCCGCGCCGACCGGCAGGCCTGGCTGCCGGTGATCCTGTTCCTCCTGTTGGCCCTGGTGCTGGTCTGGGTGGCCGGATTTGGGCCAGCGGTCGTCTCGAGACTATCCGAGCCCTTGGCCGTGGCCCTACACTGGCTGGCGACGATGAGCACCTTGACGCTGATCGTCGACCTGCCATTCGCGTTGGCCATCGCGGTGGCAGAAAAGCTGCTGGAGCGAGTAAAAGGGTACCGGGTGGAGTATCAGGACTAGCAGCACCTACTCGCGCCTACGGGAAAGCCAAGCCAGTACGACGATCACCCCTGCGCTGATGCCCGCCAGCGCGATCAGCTTGTACAGGCGAGAGGAGATCGTCAGCGTCAGCACGCCGAAAAGCGCGCAGAACCCCCAATAAAGAAGCACGATCGCCCGCTCCGATAGCCCCCGGTCGAGCAGGCGAAAGTGAAGGTGGCCCCGGTCGGCCTGAGCCGGAGAGCGATGGCGGCGAAAGCGGTCGAATATCTGCCAGGCCACGTCCACGATAGGCAGCCCGAACACAAGAAGCACAGCCGCCACCCGTCCCCCGGCGATGAGCCCCAGGCAACTCAGCGCGTAGCCCAGGAAAAACGCACCGCTCCCCAAGAATATCCGCGAAGGCGCAAAATTGTAGGGCAGAAAGCCCAACAGGGCCCCCAGAAGCGCCAAGGGCAGGAGCGCGACACTCGGCTGCCCGACGCTGTGCATGTGAATCACCAGAACGGCGCACAGGATCGCCCCCACGCCGGCAGCCAATCCTCCCAGGCCGTCGAGCCAGTTGACGGTGGTGGTCATCCCCGTGATCCAGAACACCGTCAGCGGCACGTATAAAACCGGGGGCAGTATGACCTCCGTATCGGTCAGCGGGTTATTGAACCGCTCGAGGACGATGTGGGTGCAGATGGCGACGATCGCAGCGGCAAAGT
>CAZWPV010000543.1:0-2270 GCA_964635485.1 uncultured Anaerolineales bacterium | reverse complement strand
GACGTAGAGCGGGTTGCGCGTGGACGATGCCGTCACCAGCACCGCCAGCGCCCACAGGAGCCACGCCCGCGCGTCAAGCATCGGCCCGCACCTCAAAGTGGAATCGCCTGCGGAAGCGAGATAGCGCCCGCACCGTCGCCGGGCCCAGCAGCAGGATCAAGGCCACGTTGCCCACCGCCCGCACCATGTCCCATCCCAGCGAGGTGACCGCGTAGAACGCCCCGTAGCGGCCCAGCGTCTCCCACAGGCCAAGCCCGGGCGCCCAAGCCTGCCTTGCCGAACCTGCCGCAAAGGGCCAAAAGTAGACGTTGATGATCACGCCGTAGAGTAGGCCCCAGGCGAAGCCAAAGGCGCACAGCAGCGCAATCTCTAGTCTCCAATCTCTGCTCTTGGAGATTCTGCCCAGCCAGCCCGCCGTCATCCCGGCCCAGCCGGCGGTGAACATCTGGTAGGGCAGCCACGGACCGACGCCGCCGGTGATCAGCGCCGAGGCGAGCAGTGTAAAGGTCCCCATCAAAAAGCCAAAGCGTCCGCCAAAGACGTATCCGGCCAGGATGATGGGGGCAAAGATGGGCGAGAACCCGCCCGGCATCGGGACGGCGGTCTCGATGAAGCGCAGCACGCTGGCGATGGCCACCAGCACACCCAGGAGCGCCACCGTCTTGGCGCTGATCGCTCGCCCTTGCAGCTCCACCAGCAGCGCGACCACCGAGAGTCCCACCAGGGCAGCGGTGATCAGTGGAGCGTCCTGGGTGTGGGCGCTCGCCTGGGACTGCCGGGAGACGTCGGCGAAGAAGGGATAGACGAAGGCCAGCACGCCGATGGCCGCGCTGAGGACGTAGATGGCCCCGCTGATGATGCGCCGCACGTTCACCTCCGGCGTAGCATCAAAATGGTCAGCAGGCCGGCCAGGCCAAGGGCGATGCCCCCAAACACCACGTAGCTGACCGCCGGGGAACTCGACGGGGTTTGATCGTCGAGGGCTAGCTGCCGGGTGGCGGGTTGTGGCGCTGCGGTGGTCGGGAGAGGCGTGGCGGTCGGCTCAGGGGGCGTGGCGGAGGGAGGCGGCGCAGCCCCAACGGCCACAGGCTGGGGTGTGTCGGTCGGCGCGGGCGTTGGCGAGAGAGACGGCGCCGAATCCGCGGAGGCGGCAGGCGCGGGCGCGGCAGTGGGCTCAGGCGTGGGCGATGGGGGGATGGATGTAGCAGGCGGGAGTGCTGTCGCCGGCGGCGTGCCGGTCACCCCTAGGACGAGCGTGTGGGTCTGCTCGCCCGCCGCGCTGACGACGCGCAGGTGGTATTCCTGCGACGTGGTGGGGCAGACCTCGCGGCTTCCGCTGAGATCGACGCGCTCGCCATCCAGGTACACCTCCCAAGCGTTGGACGTATCCCAGCGCACGACGGTGCAGGAACCTGCGTCGATGGGGTTCGCGTCCAGCCGAAACCAGACCGTGGGAGTCGGAGGCGGCGGCGTGTGGGTAGGCGGGGCGGGGGTATCGGTGACGGGTACAGGGGTATCGGTGGGTGTCGGTGTATCCGTGGGCGGAGGCGCGCATATCTGGTCGAAGGGAATGACGGAGGGCGGATCGCCCCCTCCCCAGCGCCAACCCTCCACGTCGCCATCGTTGACCTTGTAGGTGCTGGCACCCACCGGCGAGTAGATCCAGGTGCTTCCCTCTAGGTGCCAGTAGGACCAGTAGTTGGGTACGTCACAGGTCAGGCAACTGCTCTTGGGGCACCCCTCGCCGTCGACGGCGCAGATCGCCGCGCCTGCTCCTGAGTCTTGGGCGGCCACGATCTCCAGGCCGGAGCGCTGCAGCACGTCGTAGCCGCTGAGCTCCGATTCGTTGAACTCGATGCAGCGGGTGATGGTGGAGCCGTCTCCGTGCATGACGACCAGGCCGACACGGTTGGGCCGCATGGCGTGTGCAGGTATGAGAGGCTGGCCGATCACGGCGACGATCAGCAGCGAGAACAGGCAAAGTGCGGAAATCCATCTTCTACCCATACCAAGCTACCTTTCAGGCGATACTGGGTTGCCAGGCGCGTAAAGCACCCGGCAACCCGATTGATCCATTTGTCTTTCACTTCGAAATCTGGTTCGTAGTGGGCGATTTATCGCCCCAAAGGCGCGCTGAAGCACGTACTACGAACGATCCTTGCCAGCTAATCGTTTCTCAGCACCAGCGGCAGGACATACCTGTGGATCGTGAGCACGCCGGTGGCGGTGACCACACTGTCGCCCTGCACGCCGTCTGCATCGGAGAAGGT
>CAZWPV010000542.1:0-2272 GCA_964635485.1 uncultured Anaerolineales bacterium | reverse complement strand
ATCTCTACACCGCCACCTCGGAGACGACGCGCGGGCGGTACGTGCTGGTACGCAAGTGACACCGGACGCAGACTCGCGCAGATAAAACCAGCGCCAGTCCGTTACTTGCGGGACAACAACTTGCGCACAAGGCCAGGTGCGGGTAGTTGAACCCGCTCCAATCCCCACGCCTCGCGCATCTGGTCCAGTTCCTCTTGCGAGACCTCCAGCGACTCGCCGCAGGCCAGGACGGCTTCGATGGCGGCCTCGTATCCGGGGGGCGGTTGCTCGTGGCGGCGCTGCTCCATAATCAGCGCGTAGATGGGCACACCTTCGGGGCATGACTCCTCGCAGCGACGGCAGGAGGTGCACAGCCAGGCCGAATAGTCGCTGGCCTCGGGATCGGCGAGGAAGGTGACGAGCGCGTGGCCGCCCACCTTCTCCACCGGGCAAACGGAGACGCAGATACCGCATTGGGTGCAAGCTTCCGGGTGTTTCACGCCAGCACCCCCTCGCGCAGCCCAAGCTCCGCCTCCGGTATGCCCATCGCCAGCCCGAGCAGTTGCGGCAGCAGCAGCGCCTGAATGCGTAGGTGCTCGTCATCGCGAACGATGAGGCGTTGGAAGCGGCGCAGCAGCAACTGGCAGTTTCCGCAGCCGTGCAGCAGCAGGTCGGCTCCCTCCCCGGCGACCGCCTCCAGCTTGCGCCGCCCGGCGGCCAGCGCCAGGTCGCGGTCGGCCAGGTAGAGCGTCGCGCCGCAGCATTCATCCTCGCCGCCGTAGGTCACCACCTGCGCGCCGGTCAGCTCGACCAGGCGGCGCACGTCCTGCGGCTCCATCGGTTCATCGCACCCCATCACGTCGCCGGGACGAAAGGCCTGGCAGGGGTTGGTCAGGGCGACACGGAATGGCAGTGGATGCACGATCTGCGCCAGCAGGTCGTGCTCGTGTTCGACCAGCAGCCGCACCAGGTGCTTGACCGTCACGCTGCCGCTGACGGCGAGCTCCAGCGGCTCTAGGCGGCGATTGGCCTCGGCGCGCACGCCGGCATCCTGCAGCGCAATGGCGGCGCGGGTGAGGGTGTTGGCGCAGCCGCCGCACACCGCCAGCACTGTATCGAGGCCCATCTCCTCCACACGCGCCAGATTGTAGGCCGCCGGGTAAAGCCAGTCGGCGCTGAAGGACTCGATCACGGGCGAGCCGCAGCACACGGGCTGCTGCACGATGCGCAACTCGATCCCCAGCCGCCGCAGCACGGCGCGGGTCGCCGCCTCATATTCCGGCATGCGCTGAAGCACCAGGCAGCCGGGGTAGAATGCAATCCTTCGACTATGCTCAGGACAAGTCTCCAATCTCCAATCTCCTGCTTGGTAGTATACCCGATTTCCTCCCACCGCGACAGCGCGCTTGCAAGTTCATTGCACCTACTGTATCATTCCCTCCTAGGAGGTGCAGCGATGGCAACCCCCGACGAACTCGCCTGGTGGCAGCGCGGCGTCGTCTACCAGATCTATCCCCGCAGCTTTCAAGATACGACCGGCAACGGCATCGGCGACCTGGCAGGCGTGATCCGGCGGCTCGACTACCTGGCCGACCTGGGTGTCGACGCGATCTGGCTCAGTCCGTTCTATCCCTCGCCGATGGCCGACTTTGGCTACGACGTGGCCGACTATTGCGACGTCGATCCGCTCTTTGGCGATTTGGCGACGTTCGACCGGCTGGTGGCCGGGGCACACGCGCGCGGTATCAAGGTCATCATCGACTGGGTGCCCAACCACTCGTCCGACCAACATCCCTGGTTCGTCGAATCGCGCGGCAGCCGCGATAACCCCAAGCGCGACTGGTACATCTGGCGCGATCCTAAACCGGGTGGGGCACCGCCCAACAACTGGGGCAGCCACTTTGGCGGGCCGGCGTGGACGTTCGACGAGGCGACGGGCCAATACTACCTCCACCAGTTCGTGAAGGAGCAGCCGGAGCTGAACTGGTGCAATCCTGAGGTAAAAGCGGCGATGCTGGACACACTCCGCTTCTGGCTGGATCGAGGCGTGGATGGCTTTCGCATGGACGTGATCGGGCTGCTCATCAAGGACGCCGGACTGCGCGACAATCCCCCCAACCCGGACGCCGACCCCGACCTGCCGCCCAACGATCTCTTTGGCCGGCAGTTGCACGTCTACACCCAGGACCAGGACGAGGTACACGACGTCATCCGCGAGATCCGGCAGGTCATCGATCAATAGTTACCAGTAGAATAGACAAATATCCCACTAGCCGTTTATGGGCATGTAGCC
>CAZWPV010000541.1:0-2274 GCA_964635485.1 uncultured Anaerolineales bacterium | reverse complement strand
CCATCACCGCAACCACCTCCCAAACTCCCGAAAGCGCCCACCACCACCAGACCACCACCGGCTGCACGGAAACGTCGGTCAGCACCACCCGGTCCTCCGGCAGCCGCTCGCCCCCGGCGTCAAAGGCCTCTAGCCGCTCCCCTGTCGCTGGGTCGTACACCCCCGCGCTCAACAGGTACTCTCCAAACGCAGCGTTGGCAGGGATCTGAATCTCGTAGGGGTCCTCGATTAGAACGCCGGGCTCCCACCAGCTTGTGGGCCGCGTGCCACGCACCGGCGGGTTGTCCTGCTGCGCCACCAGCGTTCCATCCAGCGCCTGCAGATGCACAAAAACGGTATAGTCTTTATCCATCGGTGCATCCGCCTGCCAATAGAGGGTCACCCACAGCGTGTCGCCGGGGGCAGCTCTATCTTGAGCCAGACGATACCCCTCCAGCCGGATGGACTCGCCCAAGTGCGCGCCCACCTCCTGGGGGATTACAGGCTCTGCATCGGGCCGGTGAACCCAGGCGTAGGCAATGCCGCCGAAGGAAGCGACAAACTCCGGCTCGCGGAACTTGTACACCTCCTCCCACTCTTTCCCCCAACGATCATAGTTCCCGCCACGCGTCGTGTACTGCACGCCAAATGCCAAATAATCCGCCTCGTCCTGCACCTGGCGTACTTCATAGACCGGCGCGCGGACGTGCTGAGTCAGCATTTCATTTGCCAGGAACTGCGTGCCGATGGTGAAATCTTTTGCGCCGGGCTGGCTATCCATGTACCGCCCTGCCAGATCTAATCCTTCCCCCCACTCAGCCAGGGGAAAAACGCGCTCCGCTGCACGCGGGCCACCCAGAAGCGCGTTGTAGTGCGTGCCATAATACGGATGATGCGAGAGCACGATGACAGCTTGGACCACCAGCAGTCCCCCGACGATGCCCATTTGCACCAGGGATTTGAGCGGCAGGCGGCCTGCCCACCACGCCAAGCCACAAGCAGCCAGGATGTCAAAAGTGAGGAAAATGGGTAACAAGTAGCGCCCGTCCTTCCAACCGCTCAGCGACATCTGGATGAAAAAGAACGCGGCCAAACTAACCAGCAGCAGCAGCGAGAGCCGCTCCTCCCGCTGCCGATACCACAGCGCCAGCAGGCCGACGACGAAAAAGGGCAACGTCAGAAAAGTCGTGCGATAGAGGATCGTATCCAGGTAAAATCCAGGACCGGGGTCCTGCACACCCAGTGTCCCTCGATAGAACAGCGGCTGATCGCGAACATCATCCTTGTGAAGCAGGATTCCTTCGTTGATCATCCAATCAAAACTGGCCGCGGGTTGTACCCACAGGGCAGGCCAGAGGACAAAGAACACAGCGGCAGCAATGAGGAACCAGAGTAGGATACGCGATATTAGAGACCTGAGATTCGAGAATAGCGATTGGGAACCGTGAATAGACGGAAGCCAATCAACCAGCATACAGAGTCCCCAGAAGGGAAACAAGAAAACTGCCGATATCTTGGTCAGGATCGCCAGGCCACCCAGGATGGCGGAGATGGTCAACTGCCGCCACCTGCGCTCCCGCAGGTAGATCAGCATCCACAGGGCGGAGAGCAGCATCAGCGTGGAGAGCGTGGCGTCCAAGTGGAGGGACTTGGAGTTGGTCAGGAAGAAAGGATCGACTGCCCACAGCACCGCGGCGACCCAGGCCACTTTCCGATCAAACAGGCGGCGTAGGAGAAACCACCCCCAGACGATGCCCAGGGAGACCACCAGTGCCAGCGGCACCACGCCTACCGCGACCCGGTCGAAGAAAGCGTAGCCCTCTGTCTCCAGCGGCGTGGGTGGGTTCAGGCCCCAAAGGGATTGCAGGCCATACCACCCCCACAACGCGGCCCCCGCAAGCCACATCACCGTCACCCCGGGGTGCTCGGAGAAGAGCGTGCCCGCCAGGTCGCCTTGCAGAATGGCCTGGAAGAATTGCGCAGAGCGAAAGTACCACTGGAGAGGCCGAGAGACGGGGTATACGACCCGTGGCACAAAGGCCAGTAGAAAGAGAGCCACGAGCGCCCATCGCTCAAGTCGTTGCCGGTTACTCATAGAATCCTCTGAAGGGCGCTGCCGTAAGGCAGCGCGCCTCATCAGGGCGACATTGTAACCCAGGGGAGCGAATTGGGCAAGATGAAGTTGTCAGTCTCCCTCTGCCTGTAGCAGCCGATACAGCGTGCGTCGGGCTAGCAGGTCGCCGCTGATGATGCCGCGCACCCCACCGGCGTCTACTACGGGCATTGCCGATATCT
>CAZWPV010000540.1:0-2279 GCA_964635485.1 uncultured Anaerolineales bacterium | reverse complement strand
GCCAGGAAGCACAGTGTCAGGATGATGGGCATTTCCGTCGAGGCGGTCACGACCACCAGCAGTATCTGCATCACGGCCCAGAAGGCGACCCCGGCGACGTAGGCCCAGCGCTTGCTCCACTTGTGGGCCACCCACTGCCACAGGGGCAGCGCCAGGATAGCGGTAACGAAAATGACGGCCATGATCAGGTCACTCTCGCCCTCGCGGCGCAGCCAGTATTTAAGGAAATAGAGCAACACCAACTGGATCACGTCCATGCAGATCCAGGTGAGCAAAAAGATACCCAGGCTATACCTGAAGGGACGGTTCTGCCACGCCGCCCGCAGCGACTGGAGCAGGCTGGACTGTTCCAGCGCCATGTACGCCTGGCGCTCTCGCGTGCCGAAAAAGACGAGTAGCAGCGGCAGTGCCGAAGCCAGGGCAAATACCGCTCCCATCGCGGTCACCTGTGGCGCGTTCTGTGGCTCGAAGGTGCCGATCATGGCCAGCGGCACGGTGAAGGCGACCAGGCTGCCCAGGATGGAAAAGAACATGCGGTAGGAGGTCAGCGAGGTACGCTCGTCGTAATCGGAGGTCAGTTCGGGGGTGAGGGCAAAGTAGGGCATGTAGACGAACGTGGCTGCAGCCTCGAAGAGAACGTATGCCATGGCGTAATAGGCGACCAGGGCCACGGTATCCTCCCACGGCGGGCGGTACCACAGCATGGCAAAGGCCAGCCCGAAGGGCAGCGCGCCAAAGAGCATAAAAGGCCGCCTGCGCCCCCAGCGCGTGCGCGTGCGGTCGGAGATGTGGCCGACGAGAGGATCGTTGATCCAGTCCCAGCTCCGCCCGACGAGGAGCGGGATGCCAGCCAGACCTGCGGGAATTCCCACGACGTCGGTCAAAAAGATCAGCAGGTACGTGCCCACGATGGTCGAGGTCAGGCTGAAGCCGGTATCTCCGGCCCCGTAGAGCAACTTGGTGCGGCGGGATAGACGATTCGACACGGCAGCTCCTCCGCAGTGATGCCTAAAAAGGCTCGGTCATTTGACCAGCTTGTGTTTCAGAGCCAGACTGACCGCCTCGGTGCGGCTGGCGACGCCCAGCTTGGAGAGCACGTTGCTGACGTGGAACTTGACCGTCGAGCGGCTCACCACCATCCGCTCGGCGATATCGGGGTTGTTCAGCCCTTCGACCATCAGCGCCAGCACCTCCAGCTCGCGCTCGGTCAGGTCGTGGCCCGGTGCCTGCGGCGCGCGCGCCGCCTGGATCAGCGCCTGGGCCGCCTCGGGAGCCAGCGTAGGCCGCCCGGCGACCGCGGCGCGGATGGCGTCGACCAGCTCGTCGGCTGAGACGTTCTTGAGCAGGTAGCCGATGGCCCCGGCCTTGAGCGCGCTCTCCACCAGGTCCTTTTCCTTGAAGCTGGTCAGGGCGATGACCTGGATGTGTGGGCACTTTTCGCGGATGGCCTTGGTCGAGGCGGCCCCATCCATCCCCGGCATCACCAGGTCCATCAGCACCACGTCGGGCTTGGCCTCGTCGCACAATCGCACCGCCTCTTCGCCGCCGCCGGCCTCGGCGACCAGCTCCAGGTCGTCGAAGGCGGTCAGGAAGGCCGCCAGCCCGCTGCGCACCACGGCGTGGTCGTCCACCAGCATCACGCGAATGGGAGTTGTCTCGTCCATAGAATCTCCTTATACGGCCTCCGCCTCCCCCTGTGCAAGCAACGTGCTCTCGCGGTACGTCCGCCCAAACACGGCGGCCCACACCATATATAGGTAGAAATAGAGAGGCGTTAAAAGGATGAAAACGAAAAACATCAAGAAGGGCATCAAGAAGAACATAAAGGAAGTTACAAGATAGAAGGGCAGGATTGCCAAGTACAGCATGCCCCCCAGACCGACGATGATCATCCAGGCGATGAAATACCCCAGCTTGTTGGCCCACAGCAGGGGCCACCACTCTTTCACGCGGAAGGCGGCAGAAAGATTCCCCTGGGCGGAGAAATGGGTCAGCGCCATCGGCAGGGGAATCGCGCCGAGGAGCATCAGGGTCATGCCGAGAAACATCGCGATGAACAGGATCGCCATGCTGGCGAAAAACAAGATGAGCATCAGTATGACGGTTGATGGGGTGTCCTCTCTGCCAGTCCCCGGTATAGCGAAAAGCATTGGCAGGACAAAGCTGGCGATGAAGTAGACGAGTGTGCCGCCAAGATAGACCAAGAATCCCGGTAGCATGTAAGCCATTTTGATGAGAAACCCTTGAATGCCGTCTTTGGCCAGTCCCCCCCAATCATC
>CAZWPV010000539.1:0-2283 GCA_964635485.1 uncultured Anaerolineales bacterium | reverse complement strand
CCGTCGCGGATGTGTGCGCCCTCAAAGGCCGGGCCAGAGGCGCAGGAGCAGCTCAACAATCGCCCTTCGACTCCGCCCGTCGCCAGCACGATCTCTGTATTCGTGCCGATGTCCAGCCCAAGGGTGGCTTTGCCCGCCTCGTGGATACCGCTCGCCAGCACCATGGCCACGTGATCCGCGCCGACGAAACCGGCGATGTTGGGCAGAAAGTGGACGTTCGCGCCGGGGGCCAGACGCAACCCCAGGTCCCGCGCCTTGAGGTCGCAGGCGTCGGACAGGACGGGCACGTAAGGGGCGAGCCCCAGCGAGGACACCGGCAGGCCCAGCGCCAGATGGTGCATGCAGGTGTTGCCCACCAACACCGCCTCCACGACGGCGGCGCTATCACACCCGGCCTGTGCACACAGGCTGCCGGTCAGCGTGTCCAGCCCCTCGACGAGGACGCGCTGAAGCTCCCATGCCCGCTCCGCCGTCTCCATCGCGTAAGCGATGCGGGCCATCACGTCCTCGCCGTAGGCGATCTGGGGGTTCATCGCCCCCGTGGATGCCAACGTCTCGCCGCTCTCCAAATCGACCAGGTAGGCGGCCAGTTTGGTCGTGCCGATGTCCACTGCCAGCCCCAGCAGCGAGGCCCCGGTCGGCAGGATGGCGATGGCGTCATCGCCCTTGATGGCGATGCGAGCGCGCCAGCCGCCCTCCCGCAAGAGGAAAGGGGCCTGACGCAGGACAGCGGGGTCAAATCTTCTGACGGGGGCGCCGTGCTGTTGGCTCAGAGCGTCCTCCAGGCGCGTCGCGTCGGCCCGTAGATCGCTCAGGCTCGGCGGATCCAGCGTCACGTCAAAACCGCGCACAGCCGGGTCAAGTTCGATTGACCGTTCACGGCCTTCGACCTGCACGCGCTGGAGGGCGGTGATGGATTCCGGCGGCACATCCACGCGCACGTCCCCCAGCACGCGGGTCTGGCAGGCCAGGCGGAACCCCGCGCTTGCGGCCTCGGCCTCGGCTTCCGTGGGCGATGAGGTCTCGCCGGCGACGACGCGCACGCGACAGTCGCCACAGGTGCCCGCCCCCCCACAGACGGCGCTCAGGCCCACACCGGCCTGGCGGGCGGCCTCCAGCAACGTCGTGTTTCGCGCCACTCGCGCTCGGCGGCCCAGAGGCTCAAAATCTACGGTGAAAATTGCCTCGGTCATTGGTCACCTACGGCTATCATCTCGCCAGCGGCAGTGGTCGCGCTTGGAGCAGTAATCGCACGCGGTCGCGTCGGCCTGCATCTCCGGGCCCAAGCCGACCGCAAACGAGACCGATTTGCGCGGCAGCATCAGGCAGCTCTCGGTCAACCGGACGCCGATCTCCTGAGCAGGGAGCAGGTCAAACAGTACCGGTTGCTGTTCGAGCGGCCATCCCTCCTGCCCGGGGCTAGCGCGCATACCGGCCCTCAGCCCACGCGACGTGGCCTCGGCGCATATCCGCTCGCCCACCGCTTGGGAGATCTGCCCAAGCGCGGCGATACCTGCCCCATCCAGCGCCAAAGCACGCAGGGGCTTGCCCGCGGCAAAGAGTGCGCCCACGCGCGTCTCCAACGCCGATCCGATGGTGCACACGGCCGGAGCGATCTCTGTAGCGCCGGCCAACGCGCGCGCCACAAGCTCGCCCGCAAAGGACGATCCATCCTCCAGGATCACCTTGTGATGGCGAAATTCGCGCACGGGCACCGTATCGTACAGCGCCACAGGAGCAAGCAACGTTTCTATCTCACCCAGCGCCTCCTGCGCCGCCGCAACGATCTCCGGGCGTGCGCGCGCCGGATCAAGGCCCTGTCCCTGGAGAACGTGTTCCGTGTCGAACGATAGAGGGAGGTCGGTAATAACGGGCATCGGCTCAGGATTCTTGAGTCGGCAGGCGGTGTGACAAAAACGAACTCGGGGTGGATTCGTGCATCAGCGTACCAAGCCGTCTCTAGCCCGAAGGCGGCCCGGCGAGCGGCTGCAGAGCCGCCTCAATCTCGCCGAGCAGGTCGCCGATGGAGAAGGGCTTGGGGAGAAAAGAGGCCGCTCCCAGGGCCAGGAGGCGCTTCCGCTCCCGCTCCGTATCGGCCACGTGAGCCGAGATGGCGATGATGGGGATCGTCTGTGTGACCGCGTCCCGCTTCAGGTGAGTCAGCGCCTCGAACCCATCCATCCCCGGCAGGCGCAGGTCCAGCAGGATCAAGTCGGGGCGGTGGCGGCGCGTCATCGTCAGCGCCTCGTAGCCGTCGGCAGCCACCAGGGGCGTAAAGCCGAT
>CAZWPV010000538.1:0-2289 GCA_964635485.1 uncultured Anaerolineales bacterium | reverse complement strand
ACCTGTGGTTCTACTGCGCCTTTCCACCCTCCGGCTCGCAGAGGTACGGGAGGACACTGGGCGTCATCGATTTCGAGCGGCAGGACGTGCGCCACTTTCCCGATACCCAGTTCCAGGGCGCATCTCCCCTGGCGGACGAGGAAAGCGGCGATGTCTATTGGACCTCCGGCCCGTCGATCTGGCGGCGGCCCCCGGACCCGGCTGCCGGCGCAGAGTGCGTGAACTCGCTGCCCCAGGATGTCGTCAAGAACAGGCACGTTCACCGCCTGGCGACGCACCTCACGCGCTCGGCGGACGGCAAGGAGTTCTTCGTCGACGCCGCATTCGGCTTGCAGTGGGTCTTTGGCTCGCTGCCGGTCGATGGCGGCGACTTTCAGCTCTGGCACCGCTTCGACCGCAATCACAATCACGCCCAGTTCAGCCCCACCGACCCCGACCTGGTGCTGTTCGCCGAGGAGAATCATCCCGACCCGATCACAGGGCTGACCTTCCGCATCGAGAACCGCATGTGGCTGATCCGGCGCAACGAGGCGCCGCGCCCGGTTTTCGATACCCCCACCCGCGTGACGCACGAGTGGTGGGACGTGGATGGAGAGCACGTGTGGTGCGTGTGGGGCAACGAGGCGTGGCGCACGAACATCGAGAGCCGCGAGGTCGAAAAGGTCGTCTGGCCCGCCCACTGCTGGCACGCGCACGTCAGCCGGGATGGAGATTACATGATCTGCGATTCAAACGAGCGGTTCTACCGGGGCTGCCCCTCCTCCGTGTATTTCCTCAACCGGCGCACCGGCAAGCACGTGCAGATCCTCAGCAACCCAGAGATGAAGGGCATCGTCGGCGCGCGATACCACATCGACCCCCACCCGCGCTTTTGCCTCTCGGACAAGTTCGTGGTCTTTACCGCCGCCGTCAGGGGCGAGGTCGATCTGGCCGTGGCCCAGGTGGACGACCTGATCGACAGGACCACGTGACGCCCGTTTGAATCGATATGCGTTTGTTGTTTGGGACAACAAAGAGTAGACGCGCTTCGGAACGAACGATAAACCACCAGCACCGGCCTGAAAAGCCGGTGCTCGTCATCTTGCGATCCAACGCTCTCCGAACCAACCAGGGACATCTCCCCCCTCAATCCCCCCGCCGCTGGGGGGGGGAGGTGGAGGGGTGTGAAGCGAGACATCCTTACCGATCTCGTCGCCCAAGTCCCATTGACTTTGCATCAAAAAGCCCCGTTGAGGTAGTGTCCTGGTAGGTTCGCGGAGGCCAGGGCGGTTCTCTGCGGCCAGAAGAAATCTCGGCGTTCTCCGCGACTCTGCGGTGAGCTTACCGCTGGCCATCAAATGCAGTTGTCCGGGGAACCAGGGGGGGATTACTGGGTAGCAAGCTATATTTTACGTCTTTTCCAGTTCAGGCGTCTCTCCCTACCCCAATGCCTCTATCAGCGCCGGGAGCATGTCCTTGGGGTCGGCCTCTATGCACAGGTCGGCCACCTGGAAGATGGACGCGTTGGCGTCGGGGTGGATGGCGGCGATGAACTCGGCTCCCTCGATGGCGGCGTTGTGGAAGGTATCGCCGCGCACGCCCACCGCCACGTACACCTGCGGTGCGACCTCCACGCCGCGCACGTCGATCACCTGCCCCGCCTCGATCCAGCCCGCGTCGCGCGCGCCGCGGTCGCCCGCCACCTGCGCGCCTAGTGCATGAGCCAACTGCCTCACCAATTCAAAGTCGCCCGCCTGCCGCCCGGCGGCCACGATCACGGGCGCTTGGGCCAGGGGCACAGCAGGAGGTTCGAATCCTTCCGCTTCACCCGCCAGACGCACGCGCGGCTCCACCGGCGCGACCTCCAACGGCGTTGGCTCGCCCGTGCGATACGCATCGAGGAACGGCGCGGGAAATGCCCCTGGCTCAACGGTGAGGAACTGCGGCCGCGCCTCGGGGCAGGCCACGATCTCGAAATACTCCCCGCCATAGATGGGCACCGACGCCTGCACCGTGCGCGTGGCCTCGTCTAGGCTGATGGCCACCACGTGCTCAATCAACCCACCGCCAAACGCTTGCGCCAGTCGCGCCGCCAGTTGTCCTCCGGCGCGCGTAGCGCCAAAGACGACCACCTCCGGTTGCTCGGCCTCGAAGAGATCGGAGAGCACGCGCAGGTACGGCTCCAAAACAAACGCAGCCAGCAAAGTGTCATCAGCCGTAAGCGAAGCGACGCGGACCGCGTCAGCGCCCGCTTGATACAGGGTCTGCGCTAGGTCCGCGACCCCCTCACCCAGCAGCACGCCGTAGACG
>CAZWPV010000537.1:0-2295 GCA_964635485.1 uncultured Anaerolineales bacterium | reverse complement strand
CGCCGGGGCTGAACTTGGCGTTGAACGTGCCGCCGGTCACCAGGTGGCGCACCTGCCGCTCGCGCATGGCGCGCATGGCGGTGGCGTCGAACGGCTCCCCGGTGTAGACGTAGGCGTCGCGCAGCGCGACGACTTCTTGTCCCAGTTCCGGGTTGCCGGCGATGGGGCGCAGCTTGACCAGTGCCTGGCGCTCGTAGGCCCAGGCGGGGCCGTCGGGCGCAAAGTAGCGGTGGAAGGACTCCATCGAGACCGCCATGCTACCCGCCTTGCCGTAGGGCCGCAACTGCAGGTCGATCTCAAAGATGCCCTCCCGCTTGGCATAGATGGCGCCGACGAACGTCTGCACCAGCCGCTCGTAGAACTCGGACGTGGCGATCTCCTGCGGCCCGGTGGTCTTGCCGTTCCCGGCGTAGACGAACATCAGCTCGATATCGGAGGCAAAGCCCAGTTCGCGCCCGCCGCACTTGCCCAGCGCGCAGACGGCCATGTCGCTGAGATCGCCGCTCTCCAGCAGTGGCGTGCCGTAGAGGGTGCGCAGGTCCTCGTGGCACAGGTGGTAGGCGGCGTTGACGATGACCTCCGCCAGGTCGGTGAGTTCGTCCGAGAATTCCCAAAACTCTTGCGTATGGCCTAGGATGTGGCGCATGTCGATGCGGAACATCTCCCGGTCCTTGAAAGCGTTGAGCACCTCGCGCCAGCGTTCGGAGAAACCCGTTTTCTCCGAGAAAACGGATTTCTCGGGCAGCGCTGCCTCCAGCTCTGCTTGCAGTTGGCCCTTCGTCTTGGCCGTCTCCAGCGCGTCCACATCCTGCACCACCGGGAAGAGGTTGGCGTACTGCATGCGCAGAAAATCGTCCCACAGGAACTCGCCGACGCCGAGCAGGTGGGCCAGCGCGCCGATCACCTCGGGGCGCTCGATGGAGGCGATCTCGTCCGGCCAGTTGGGCCGCTCGAACAGTTGCCCGATGAATCCGCGGAAGTGAAGGAGTGCCGACTCGGGATCGGGCGAGTGGGGAAGCAGGTGGGTAAAATGCTTGATCAGAGCGGTGGCGGCGCGCAGCTCGCGCTGCCTATCGGGGTCGGTAATCTTGCGCCCGTCGGCGTCGGTGACGTAGAGCGTATCGTGCACGCGGTTGCCCACCGATCCGACCATCACCCGCGCGATGTAGATGCGGCTGTAGGCCAGGGCGTTGGTGAGCTCGTACAGGAAGCCGACGGTGTCAGGAGCGTCGATGTGCAGCAATGTGTAGCGGTCTGAGCTCTCGTTGTCTATCTCGATCTCGACGGGGTAGAGCGCCGTCGCGGCGTCCTCGGTCACGGGCAGGGAGACGGCCACGCGCTTGGCCAGCTCGCCCCGTGCCTCGCGCCGCTGCCCGGCCTGCATCAGCCGTAGCAGATCGGCCAGGTCGTCGGCGTAGCGCTGCCACGTTTCCAGTGTGACCTCGCGGTGAACCGGCTGCACGGTGAACGTGTCCACGATCTTGGGCTTTCCTCGCCCCCCCCTTGCCCCCCCCGCGAGCAGGGGGGGGATGGGGGAGGTACCACTTCCCCCCCCACTTGGGGGGGATAGAGGGGGGGGAGGCTCATACGTGAACACGTTTCCATCGAGGATACTCAAACCATAGGCGAACAACAGCCCGCAGATCAAGGAGAGCTCTCCGGGATAGTCGTAGGCCACGATGGTGACGCGCCAGCGCCTGCCTTCGAGGGGATCGGCTACCACCTCGACCAAGTTGTCGGCGTCCAGCCGCTGGGCGAGGGCCGTGTGACGCTCGATCTCCTGTGGCTCAAACGCCTCGGAGTAGGATGTCCCCAGGCTCTCGACGTGATGGCTGATGTCGGCGGGCGAAGGGGTGGACTGTGATTTTATGGGTGCTTTCATTTTTTTGCCCCCCAGGTGGCGCAGATAAACGTCGCGGGTGGCCGCGCGGTGCTGCTCGTAGCGGGTGAGGAACTGCTCTTTGGCTTCTTGGTTGCCAAAGCCCAGCCGCCTCGCCAGGTGGGCGAGCGCTTCCTCGTCGTCCGGCAGGGCGTGGGTCTGCCGGTAGTGCATCAATTGCAGGTGATGCTCGATTGTGCGCAGGAAGACGTAGCCATCGGCAAGCACGCGGCAATCGTCTGCTGAAAGAAACCCGCCCGCTGACAGGTGCTCCAGCGCGTCGAGAGTGTTGCGGCTGCGGAGCGCGGGCCGCTCTGCACCGTGCGCCAGTTGCAGGTATTGGACAACAAACTCGACGTCGCGGATGGAGCCCTCGCCCAGCTTGACCTCGCCCCAGTCGCGGCCCTGCTCGCGCA
>CAZWPV010000536.1:1448-2300 GCA_964635485.1 uncultured Anaerolineales bacterium | reverse complement strand
TTAACGTACAAATGGATACTTGACTTATTCTCTATAGTATGCTGCGGGAGGGTAGACTGAGCAATTAACTCCGGCCTTAAACAGGAAGTGTCCCTGTTGAGTGTTGGTGGACATACCAAGCGAGCGAGGGCTTTCTGAGCGGAATGAAGCGCAGCGAAATGCAGTCGAAGAAGCCCTGCGAGCGCCCTTCGACTCCGCTGTGCTCCGCTCAGGACGCTCGCTACTGTCACCAACGCCCAAGCGGGAGACTACCAAAAATCAGGCCCCGACGAAATCTTTGTCGGGGCCTTGTACTCTGTGCTCTCTTGCCTCGCCGCCGCGTCGAACGCACTTTTGGTCAGGTTCCCACATTCGCGCTTGGCGAACAAAAGTCAAATCGAGAAAATGGCGGTTAGGATATTGTCAGGGACATCTTGGATCAAGATCTGAGATGGTATCAAAGTCAGGCTTTGGTCTCGCCGCCGGCGACTGCCGGTGTTTAAATCCGTTCTAAACGGATTCTTGGGCCGATGGCTATCTATCTGGGGCCGAGACTCGTTATCGGAAAGCTCACCTACCACAATTCCGCAAGTCGTAAAAGATTCTATACGAAAAGCCTGCGGCAAAGGCGTTCGATAGAAAGGGCCGGGATTTGGCAAAAAAATCAAAGTTGGACATTTGCTGCGAAATATCCCACGCCTTGAACTTTCGGTCGACTCCAGACTCGGAAAAGCCCAATTCTAGAATCTATATCTGCCTGAAAGCCATTTTCCCTCTGTTGGACCAGGTTGGTACCATCTCAACAGATTTTGGGGAGAGTGGGGGGGCAAGCAGCAAAACCCGCATGCACACCTCCATCTTTGCCCGATCTGT
>CAZWPV010000536.1:0-1438 GCA_964635485.1 uncultured Anaerolineales bacterium | reverse complement strand
CATTGTGTTTTTAAAAACCAAAATCCTTGTGGGTGTGGGGGGGGGGGGCCGGCCGCCCCCCCCCCCCCCACACCCCCATCTTTTCCCGATTTGTTGAAAAGATCGGTAACTCGGAAAGCGTTGGACTGGATTCGAGATTGGGAGATGTGAGATTTTCGGATCCGAGATTTGGAATGAATCCGTCAATCTCAGATCAGCCAATCTCTCATCGCTTTACCCGTGAACAGCTTGTCTGTAGGAAGATCTGGGCGAGTGGGAACCTGTCTTGCTCGCCCAGATCCTCCTGACACAAAGTCTTGATGCCTAAAGGTGCGCTGCGAGGATGTCCATCCGCCGCAAGCTGCGGCGCAAGCTGCGTAAGCCGCGGCACTTGTGCTGGCGCACCGACTCTTGGCTCATTCCCAATGTCTGGGCGATCTCGGCGGTGCTGTGGCCTTTGAGGTAGCCTTCCAGCACCTGCCGCCTATCTGGGGTGAGTTTCGATAGCCCGGTGCGCAGCGAGTCTCGCTGCTCGTGATGCTCGACTACGATCTCCAGTTGCGGTCTGTCGTCCTCGAACTCGGCTGCGTCGTTCAGGGGAACGAGCCGCCGCGCGCGCCGCCGCGCCTCGCGGATCTTGTTGCGCGCGATGCCTTTGACGTAGGCCGCGAATGGGATGCCGTCGCGTGGCTCGTACCTGCCACGCTCCACCTCGGCGTAAGCCGTGCTCACGGCTTCTTGCAGGATGTCGACGTCGAGTTCTGGGGTGTTGTTCTGCGCGCGGATGAAGGCCATGACGGATGATCCGCCCCCATTGCCGTACCATTCGCCCCAGGCAGTTGCCCGGTCTGAGGGATCGTCGTTCGTACTCGGCAAGAGCCGTTCCACCAAGAATTTGTTGGATTCTGGTCGTGCGTTCACGGGTGTCCTCCTGTGATAGATTGGAGTTATGCTGAGGCTTTGCCTCAGCCCACCTGATCCAACAAAAAGAGGGGCACATATCTATTCAGTTGTTAAGGTTGACCGTACGGTCTGCGAAGAGGCCCGTCGCCTCTCCATGTTACTACATGCAGTTTCTCTCTGTTTTGTGACAGGGAGACCGCCATTATACAGCGAAACGAGGAGGAGGCAAGGTAGAGTGATCGCATTTGGCGCCCGGCGAATGAATTCGCGGGCTGCGTCAGATTCGAGCCGCCCTACGGCGGCTCTGAAGGCCACGTAGGTGGCCTTGGCTGGATATAGCACGCGATTTTAATCGCTGTGCGGTCTCTGAAATCCAAATGCAATTGCCCTAGGAGGCAAGTTCGGCGGTCACATTTCTTCGCCTGTCGGCATATAGTATAATGAGATCGAGTTTTATGAAGGAGGCGAGTCACAATGGAATATCGCAAGCTGGGCAAGACAGGCCTGGAGGTCGGTGTCATCGGGTTGGGCACGGAGCACCTCAAGCAGACGAAAG
>CAZWPV010000535.1:0-2302 GCA_964635485.1 uncultured Anaerolineales bacterium | reverse complement strand
CGGCGTCGCCGCGGCGCACGTGCTCCCGTGGGCCATCATCCCCGATGCCATCGAGTGGGACGAGTGGCAGACGGGAAAGCGGCACGAGGGCATGTTCTACAGCCTGACCACGCTGATCCACAAGATCGCTCTCTCGCTGGCCGTGTTGATGGTCCCCCTCGTGCTCGAATTCACCGGCTACCAGCCCAACGTGGCCCAGCAGTCCCCCGGCGTCCTGTGGGGGCTGCGCGTCCTGGTGGGACCGGTTCCCGCCGCGCTGCTGTGCGCGGGCATCCTGCTCGCCATCCGCTACCCGCTGACCCGAGAGCGGTACGCCCAGATTCTACGAGAGTTGGAAGAGCGGCAAAGTGGAGGTGACGCATGACGGGGATCGAGATTCGTCCGGTCCGCACGGCCCGGGAACGGCGTGCCTTCCTCACCTTCCCCTGGCGCGTCTACAAAAACGATCCGCTTTGGGTGCCCCCGCTGCTCTCTGAGCGCGCCAAGACAATTGACCCGGCGCGCGGGCCGTTTTTCAAGCGCGGCGGCGAGGCCGAGTTCTTTGTCGCCTGGCAGGATGGCGAGCCGGTGGGCACCATCTGCGCGGCGGAGGACGGGCCGACGAACGAGAGACGAGGCACGCAAGAGTGCATGTTCGGTTTCTTCGAGTACGTCGAGGATTACGCCGTCTTTGAGGCTTTGGTCAACCGCGCCGTCGAGTGGGCCAAGCCGCGCGGGCTGGACGCGCTCTTCGGCCCGTTCAACCTGGATTACGAGGACGGCTACGGTGTGCTCATTGAGGGCCGCGACCGCCCACCGGCGCTGCTCTGCGGGCACACGCCGCCGTATTACCCGGGCTTTATGGAACGCTTCGGCTTCCAGCCGGCGCGGGGAGATAACATCGCCATGTACATCGACATCGACGAGGACACTCCCGCCCTGCGGCGGCTCTCCCGCCTGGCGGATCAAGTCCGCCGGCGTGGCAAGTTCGTCATCCGCCAGCCCGACTTGGCGCACTGGGACGACGAGATCGACCGGATTCACCGCCTGTTGAACGCTGCGTTGGCCCACCTTCCCGACTCCATCGGTTGGCATCGGGAGGCAGTGGAAGCCCTGGTAACCCCTTTCCGCGACACCGCCGACATGGAGCTGATCCTGTTCGCCGAGGCGGATGGCGAGACGGTGGGGTGGCTGCCCGGCATCGCCAACCTGAACGAGGTCTTGATACACGTCAACGGGCTGCGCTACCCGTGGAACTATCTCCAACTGTTGTACCACATGCGCCGCCAGCCCGAGAGCCTGACGGTCAAAAGCGTGCTGGTGTTGCCCGAATACTGGCAGACGGGCGTCGCAGCGCTGCTATTTGGCGAGATGGCCAGGCGCGCCAAGGCCAAGGGGTTCAAGTGGATCGACTTGTCCATCACCTCGGTCGATAACCCTCAAACGCCCCTCATCGGAGAACACATGGGGGCCAAGATCTACAAACGTTGGCGCGTCTACCGGCTGTTTATATGAGGAGGGCACGGAGAATCTGCCCGGCTCCGAGCAGCGTTGCTCGTTATGGATTTCGCAGCTATAATGATGTCCGTGTTGGTAATCGCGGCGGAAACGTAAGATGAGAAACCTACTGGAGAGGCTGGTCAAGCCATTCACATTCCTCGTATCGGTCGCACTGATCCCCATGATCTGCGCGTGCTCTGTGGAGATGCTTACATTCCTTTCCACGGACATCGATTTCAGTAAGCTGGACTTTTTCACGATCGGCATCGTATGCTACTTACTGCTGTATGGAGCCACCCTGTATGCCGGCGGGCTGCTTCATTCCCACTTTCACTTCATCAGGACTCTGAGACACGAGCTGACACACTCTTTTGCAACCATACTGCTTGGCGGGCGCGTGCGCGAAATGCTGGTCTCAAACCCGATAGAGAAAACGGGGGGCGATTCTCATGTAGAGACGCTCGGCTTGGGCGCGCTGCTCACCCCATTTTTCTACCTGGCTCCCTACTACCTTCCCCTGTTCACGATTCCCTTTCTGCTGCTGAGATACCTGATGTCCTCCTGGCCCCGCGATGTGATCGACTTACTGATAGGATTCACGCTGACCTTCCACTTTGCCTCGTTGCTGGAAGAGCTACTGAGGCAGAGGTTTGGGCTGGGACAATCGGATATCAGGAAAACGGGGGTCATACTCTCATACGTCGTCATTGGCCTCTTTAACCTGTTTTCTCTCGTAATCATCAAAGCCATGCTCCACGACCAGTGGCCGGACGCCGAGTTCATCACGGGCTTTATCCAAAGGACCGTGAGCTACTATGGGCGC
>CAZWPV010000534.1:0-2309 GCA_964635485.1 uncultured Anaerolineales bacterium | reverse complement strand
CGCCGGTGGTGTCGAGATCGATCGCACGCACAAACGCCTCCTGCGCCTCCTGAGTCTCGCCCTGGACATCCAACAGCAAGCCCAGGTGGTAGTGAGCAGTGGCCAACGTCGGATCGATGTCGATCGCCCGCAGTAGATACTCCTGGGCAGCAGCGTAATCCCCAACCTGAAAGGCAGCCCAGCCACGCAGATCATAGGCCTGCGCATCGTCAGGGGCGAGCTCGAGCAGCTTTGCCGTGACCGCAACCGCTTGCCCTTCAAAGGTGATGTGGCGATCGAGGTAAAAGCGAGCCAGTACCTTCCACAAGGCGGGGTCATCGGGCCGCAGTGCGACTGCTGCCGAGAACCAAATCTCCGCGGCGACGTAGCGTCTCTCGGCCGCCCACGTCTGGCCGATCGCGACACACGTGGCGGGGTTCGTGGGATCGAGATCGTAGGCCATTTCGTACTCGGCACGGGCGGCGGCGTAGTCGCCCTGTCCGACGTAATGCATCCCCAGGAAGGTGCGCGCCACAACCGAATCGGGGGCCCAGGAGACCGCCATCAATAGGTGCGGCCAGGCCTCCCTGGAATGCCCCATCTGGTCGAGCGCGCAGCCCAGGTAGGCATGGGCATCGGGATAGGACGGCTCGAGGTACAGAGCTTGCTCAAAGTGGTAGGAGGCCAAGGCCCATTCCTCCGCTTCAAACAGAACATATCCCAGTAACGCCCGGGTGTAGGCCGGACTATCGACCGCGCCCGGCTCCTCCAGCACGCCGAGCAACTGGCCGGCCAGATCGGTCCGCGCGGCGAAGAGGTGCTGAATGGCAGCGGGATCGTCGCCGATCAACAGCGCGCCCAGCCGCTCGTGTGCCAGCGCATCATCAGGGTTCGACTGCACCAGCGCTTCATACGCCGCCTGCGCCTCCTCCCACTGCCGCAGCTCGACGTAGGCGCGGGCGAGGGTGTGGCGAGCGTCAGATGCGTCGTCTGGCGCGAGGGCGATCACCCGCTGGGCGCGCTCGACGACGGCGGGCCAATCGGCGCGCGCGACGTAAACCGCCGTCCACAACTGCTCCAGGCGCACGCGGTCGCCCTCCCCCACTCCCAGGCGTTCGGCCTCCGCGAGCGCCGCCAGCGCCTCGCCGGTGCGCCCCCAATCCAGGTAAAGCTGCGCCAACCGGAGACGAGGCTCGGGGTCGTCGGGCTGCAGATGCGCCGCCTCCCCGTAGGCCGCGACGGCGGCGGTGCGCTTGGTCTCGGCAGCCAGCACGTCCCCATGGCGCAGCAGATCCTGATACCGCGTGTCAATGGGGTGTAGGACCAGCACGAGGGCCACGAGGATCAAGGCCAGCAGTAGAAAGGAGAACAGACGGCGGTTCGGCATACGCATCGAGTCACCAGGACGTCACGCAAACACAGCGACCCAAGCAGGTTCGCATAGCCTGATGAGCTATCGAAGAAAGGCAGAATAAAGAACCCAGGACTTGACTACAATGACTATGCGAAGCGGTGTTAAGCGCCACCCTCACGCGCGCTGCGGCGCAGGGCCATCCATCTCCAAATCAGGACGAGCACGGCCAAGACAATGGACACCACGCTGATCACCCGTGGCACGCGCACGCCCGCGAAGGGCATGTCGGCGGCAAAAACCGGCCCGGCGGCGCGCAAAAAGTCGATCAGCAAGCGTTGGGTGGAAAACAAAATCACGTACAGCAAAAGGAGAAACCCGTCGAAAGGCCTAACCTTGCGCCGTTCATCCAGATACAGCAAAAGAAGGGCGATCGACAGATTGGCGACTCCGTGCATCGTCTGCGTCGGATAGCGCCATCCGGTCGCCTCCAGGCCAGGCAATTGGATGGGTATCCCGTAGCAGCATCCCTCCACCAGGCAGCCGATCCGGCCAATGGCCTGGCCCAGCGCGACGCCGGGCACGAACAAATCGGCCAGCTTCCAGAAAGGGACGCGCACGAACCACGCCAAAGGGAGCAGCCCCAGCAGCCCAAAGACGATCGCCCCCTGGATGATCGTGCCGTATATAGAAAAAATCTCCTGCCAGTTGGCGAGGTAATGGTGCAGATCGGCGACGACGTAAGCCAAACGCGCGCCGACTATGCCGAACGCGATCAGAAAGATACACCCAACGACAAACCTAACCGGACTCAACACGACGCCGGCGCGGCGAGCCCGCCAAGCAATAAGCATACCCCCCGCAATCATGCCCAGGATGTGAAAGATGACGCTCATAGACTGCTCCTTCGAAGATCAGCCAAGTATAGTTACCAGTAGAATAGACAAATATCCCACTAGCCGTTTATGGGCATGTAGCC
>CAZWPV010000533.1:0-2321 GCA_964635485.1 uncultured Anaerolineales bacterium | reverse complement strand
AACGCCACGCCCACCCCGGCGACCAGCATCAGCACCAACCCCGGCAGCAGCGCCAGGCGCAGCGTGCGCGACCCGCCGGTCAGCACGATACCCCCCTTGACCACCGTGTTCGACATCGCGGCCAGGACGATGGCCCGCGCGCCGACGCTCAAGGTCAAATCGCCCGCACGGCTCAACTCGGCCACGGAAAGCGTGATCGCGTCCACGTCCGCCAGGCCGGAGAGGACGCTGGAGAGATAGAGACCGGCGTTGCCCAGGTACGTCTGCGCCGCCTTGGAGACCAGCAGGATCGCGGCATAGATCAGGCCGAACTTGATCGCCGGCCCCAACTCGAACGGGTTAGAGACCTTTACCTCTCCCGCCTCGTCGGTGCGCTGCGAAAAGTATAGATAGACGCAGTACGCCAACCCCGCCGCCGCCGAGGCGGCCATCGGCAGCCACAACACGCCCAGCAAGGCAGGATTCAGAGCCGCGACCTCGATCACCACCCGCGAGAACATCACCGTCCAGGCGACCATGATCGCCAGCGCAAACGGCTTGGCCAAGCCGCTCTGCCGCTGGCTGCGCTGCGAAAAGCTCAACGTCAACGCCGTGCTCGAAGCCAACCCGCCCAGCAGGCCGGTCAGCCCGATACCATGGCGGGAGCCGACGACCTTGACCAACACGTAGCTCAGGAAGCTGATGCCGGAGATAAAGACGACCATCAGCCAAATCTTGTACGGATTCAGCACGTCAAAGGGTGACACATCGACGATCGTTTTGTTAGGCAACACCGGCAGGACGATGGCCGTGATCACGGCAAACTTGAGCGTGGCGTAAATATCCTCTCGCGTGATGCGCCGGACAAACGTATCCATCTCCACCTTGAGGGAGAGCAAAACCGTCGTCGTCACGGCCAGCGCCACCGCCAGCGGCAGGTAATCCCAGTAGCACAGCGCCCCGGCGAGGGTCGTCATCAACGCGGCCACCTCCGTCGTCAACCCCACTTTGCCGCGTCTGGCATCCACGAAATGAGCGATCGCGATCAACCCACTTTGTGCGAGAAAGATGCCGATAAACGCCCAGGCCGAATCCAGCACGTCGGCCACCATCGCCGCCGTGCAGCCGACCAAGCCCATCAGCGCCAGCGTGCGCTCCCCGGCAAAGATCTCCCTGCCGGCCCCTCCCTTGGCATATTCCCGCTGCAAGCCCACCAGGAAACCTATAGCCAGCGCCACGCCGAAGCGGTAGAAAAGCGTCGTGGTGTCCATCGCCTATCTCCTCACGAACTGTCCTCTACCTCTGCGTCCAACGAACTGTCCTTCGCGATAGACGATGCTCCCGCGAGAAATCGTCGCCTTGACTTGCCCCTGCACCCGCATCCCCTCGTAAGGCGTGTAACCGGCCCGGTAATGCAGGTGCTCCGCAGCGACAATGCCCTCCGGCGCTGGATCGTAGACGACGAGATCGGCGTCGGAGCCGGGGAGAAGCGCCCCCTTGCGCGGCCACAGCCCCCAGATGCGGGCCGGGTTGGCGGAAAGCAGCGCTGCCAGTTGCGGGAGCGTCAGATTGCCCTCGCTCACACCGTAGGTCATCATCAACGGCAACAGCGTCTCCACGCCCGGCAGGCCACCGGGCGTCCGGGTAAAGTCATCCTGGGCGGTCTTTTGCTCCACCGTGTAGTCGCAGTGATCGGTGACGATCAGATCGACCGCCCCCGCCTCGAGCAGCGCCCACAGCCGATCGGGTTCCTCGGGATCGCGCAGGGGCGGCTGCAGGATGATGCGCCACGGCTCCGGCCCCTCGTAGGCGGTGTTATCGAGCAGCAGATACTGCGGGCAGGTCTCGCAGGTGACCTCCTGCCCGTTATCGCGCGCCTCGGTCACCAGGGCGACGGAGCGGGCGGTGGAGCAGTGGACGATGTGCACCGGGCTTCCGGCGGCCTCGGCCAGGAAGAGCACCCGCTGCACCGCCTCCTGCTCGGCCAGAGCGGGGCGGGCGCGACCGTGGCAGCGCCAGCCCGTCTCGCCGGCGGCGACCAGCGCCTCCGTCTGCGCCGTCACCAGCGCGTCGTTCTCGCAGTGCACCAGCGGCAGCAGGCCCAGATCGGCGCAGGTCTCCATCAAGCGCAGGATCGTCGCGTCGTCGGCATAGTAGTTGGGGCGGTAGGTGGTGTAAAGCTTGACGCTGGGCGTGCCCAGCTCGACCAGATCGGCCAACTCCCCCTCGCGGCCCGGCGGCAGGTCGGTGACCATCACGTGGAAGGCATAGTCGATGACGGCGTCCCGCGCCTCCGCCAGCCGCGCCTCGACCGCCTCGCGCAGCGTCTGGCCGGGGAACTG
>CAZWPV010000532.1:0-2328 GCA_964635485.1 uncultured Anaerolineales bacterium | reverse complement strand
ACGACGACGAGCCACCAACGGCGGCGTAGGATTTTCCAGTAGGTTCGTAGTTCCATTCGTTCGTCTCCTTATCAGCCTGTCATCTTGTCCCGTATGAATCGACTCAGTTGATCCTTGAACACGCTCACGTCAAACCGCGCCGCATTCCGCACGCACGCCTGTGGGTCTATGACGCTGGGATCGAAACCGCGTATCCCTTCCGCCAACGCCCCGGGCGTCAGCTCGTGGAAGAACGCACCGGTCTCTCCCTCGATCACCGTGTCGAGCGCGCCGCCGGCGCCGTAGGCGATCACGGGCCGCCCGGCAGCTTGGGCCTGCACCGGGGTGATGGCGAAATCCTCCATCCCCGGCAAGATGGTGGCCTGGCAGCGCGCGAATAGGTCGGGCAGTTCCTCGTCGGGCACGTAGCCCAGGAATGTGACCGTGGGGCCGGCCAGCGCCTCCAGCGCCTCCCGATCCCGCCCATCCCCGGCGATGACCAGTGGCAGCTCCAATTGGTTGAAAGCGCGCACCGCCAGATCGATGCGCTTGTAGGGGATCAGACGCGAGACGATGAGGTAGTAGTCTTCCTGCGTTGCCGCAGGCTGGAAACGCACCGTGTCCACCGGTGGATGGATGACGGTCGAGTCGCGGTCATAGTAGCGACGGATGCGGGCCTGAATCTCGCGTGAGATGGCGATAAAATGGCCGACTTTTTGAGCAGCCCGATAGTCCCAGCGGCACAACAGCGCGACCAGTGGCTGCAGCGCGGCCTTTGTAACCGGAGGTAGCGCCTCGCGGACGGCGTAGGCGTCAAAATCCCACACGTAGCGCGTGGGGGCCAGGCAGTAGCAGATGTGCGTTGTGTTATCTGTGCGCACCCCGTGGCAGAAGCCGGACTTGTTGCTCAGTACGAGGTCGTAGTCCGAGAGGTCCAGCCCGGCGAAGGCCAGCGGATACAGCAGCAGGTAAGGCTGGTGGTGGCGATAGATGCCCGGCAGGCGATCCATCCAGGTGACGCGGATGTCCCACGCACGGTAGGCCGGATTCATCTTCTCCGGCCAGTACATCGAGGTGTAGACCGGCGCGTCGGGGAACATCTCGACGAGGGTTTCCAGCACGTCCTCCGCGCCGCCGATCTGATTGAGCCAGTCGTGGACGAGAGCCAAGTGCACGTCTCTCAAACCTCACGTGACAAGAAGCCAGTCTCCAACACCCTTGCCGCCCGCGCCAGTGCATCTACGGCCACGCTCGTCTCCGCCGACGGTGGTATGCTGATCGTCAGGATGTACGCCTTCCCGACCGGTTGTACGACGAGCGCGCCGGCGTCGCCGGCGAGCGTCAGGTGGGTCAGTTGGCCGTGCTGCAGCTTGTGGAACACACGCTCTCCCAGAGAGAGTATGGATGACACCAGCGCCTGGATGCGATCAGGCTGCTGCCTACAAAAAGGATCATACGTCGCTTGCACGATACCGTCCAGCGAGGCGATGGTGGCCCAGTGCAGTTCCGGCACCCGGCGGGCCACGTCGCGCAGGATGTGCTCCAGCGTGAGAGAGGGAATGCGCCTGCGTCGCGTGGGTGTGAGGAGATCGTTCTGGATCATGTCTCCAAAGCTCTCAATGGCTGCCAGCTCATCCGGTGGATAGGCGACGGTCCCAGCCGCGCCAGCGCCTCCCGATGCTGGGGTGTGCCATATCCTTTGTGTTGGGCGAACCCGTAGCCGGGGAATCGCGCGTCCAGTTTCACCATCAGCTGGTCGCGCGTTACCTTGGCCACGATGCTGGCGGCGGCGACGCTCAAGCAGCGGACATCCGCTTTTGGAAGCACACGCTGGTGCAGGTCGCTCTCCGGCAAGCGCACGTAGTCGATCAACAGCGCGTTGACCTGGCCGTTCAACCCAGAAAGCGCGCGCAGCATCGCCTGGCGCGTGGCTGGCGCGATGCCCAGCTTGTCTATCTCGGTCGGATTGGCCCAACCCACGCCCACGGCCAGTGCCACGTCCTCGATCGCCGGCAGCAGCGTCTCACGCCGCGCTGGGCTCAGCAGCTTGGAATCGCGGACGCCGTCCAGCAACTTGGCCAAGTTCGGGCGGTCGAGGGGCAGCACCACCGCTGCCGCATAGACCGGTCCGGCCCACGCGCCACGTCCGGCCTCGTCGAGCCCAGCTACGTGGGCGTAACCCGCGGCAAATAGGGCGTGTTCTTCGGATAGATTGGGAAACATGATTAGTTGGTTGGCTGGCTGGCTGGCTGGCAGTCGTACAGGCCCTTGATCTGGTTGAGCTTGACGCGAACGATTTCCTTGGTCATCTCGATCGACTCCTTGAAATAGCGCGCCAGCTCCCCCGAC
>CAZWPV010000531.1:0-2330 GCA_964635485.1 uncultured Anaerolineales bacterium | reverse complement strand
CTGGCTTATCTCCCTGGGGGCGGGACTGGCGATCGGCTTCCTGGCCCAGCGCACTCGCTTTTGCACCATGGGAAGCATCCGCGACGTGCTCCTGATGGGCGACACACACCTCATCAGTGGCCTGGGCGCGCTGGTGGTGATGGCCGTGATCACCAACCTGATCCTGGGGCGGTTCGGCACCCTCGTGTTCTTCGGCCAGCCGGTGGCCCATTCCAGCCACCTGTGGAATTTTCTCGGCATGGCGCTGGCCGGGCTGGCTTTTGCGCTGGCGGGTGGGTGTCCAGGCCGGCAGCTCTTCCTCGCCGGTGAGGGAGACGGCGACGCCGCCGTGTTCGTGCTGGGGATGATCACCGGCGCGGGGCTGGCCCACAATTTTGCCCTGGCCGGCAGCCCGGATAATGCGGCAGAGGGCATCGTAGGCGGCATCAGTATTTACGGGATGGCGGCCGTCGTGCTGGGGCTGGTGGTTTGTGTGCTCATTGGTTTCACGATGCGCCAGAAAATGGAGGTGTGATATAATGGCTCATACAGTAGATGCGCGCGGGTTTTCGTGCCCGCAACCCGTCATCCTGACTCGCAATGCGATCAAGGCAGGCGATTTCCCCATCGAGGTGCTCGTGGAGACCGTGACCTCGCGCGAGAACGTCAGGCGCGCGGCGGAGAAACTCGGCTGCACCGTGCAGGTGGAAGAGATGGGGGATGAGTTCAAGTTGACCATCTCGAAATGACCAATGACCAAATCCTGAGATTTGGAGTTTAAGCTATGATCTATTTTGACAACGCCGCCACCTCTTGGCCCAAGCCGCCGGGCGTGGCCGAGGCGATGGTGCACTTTCTCGACGAGGTGGGGGCCAATCCGGGCCGCGCCGCCCACCGCCGGGCCATAGAATCGGGGCGCATTCTCTACGATGCGCGAGAGGCGGTGTGCGAGTTGTTTCATGCACCGGACCCGCTGCGCGTGGTGTTTGGATCCAATGTGACCGAGGCGCTCAACCTGGCGCTGAAGGGCCTGCTGCGCCCGGGCGACCACGTCGTCACCAGCTCGATGGAGCACAACTCGATGATGCGTCCCCTGCGCGCGCTGGAGCAGAAAGGGGTTCAAGTCACGGTGGCGCAGTGCTCGCCGCAGGGCGTGCTCGACCCCGCCGACGTGGCGGCGGCGGTGCGGCCCAACACCAAACTGGTCGCCCTCAACCACGCCTCCAACGTGGTGGGCACACTGCTGCCGGTGGCCGAGGCGGGCGCCATCTGTCGCCGGCGCGATCTGCTCTTGTTGGTCGACGCCGCCCAGACCGGCGGCGCCTACCCCATCGACGTGCAGGCTGACCAGATCGACTTGCTGGCTTTCACCGGCCACAAGTCGCTGGGCGGCCCGATGGGCACCGGGGGTCTGATCGTCGGCCAGCGGGTGGACGAGACGCAGATGGAGCCGCTGACCCGCGGCGGCACCGGCAGCCGCTCGGAGCACGAGGTGCAGCCCGACTTTTTGCCCGATATGTGCGAGAGCGGCACGCCCAACGTGGTGGGCCTGGCTGGACTAGCGGTGGGCGTGCGCTGGGTGCTGGAACGCGGCGTGGAGGTCATCCGCGCCCACGAGGTGGCGCTGGCGCAGCCGCTGATCCACGGTCTGAGTCGGATCGACGGCGTGACCGTCTATGGCACGCTGGACGCCGAGCTGCAGACGGCGACGGTCTCGTTCAACATCGCCGGGGTGGAACCATCGGAGGTGGGATTGCGACTGGACGAAGAGTATGGCATCATGTGCCGCGTGGGCCTGCACTGCGCGCCGACGGCCCACAAGACCATCGGCACGTTCCCCGATGGCACGGTGCGCTTCGGCCTGAGCGCCTTCAACACGATGGACGAGGTCGAGGCCGCGCTGGTCGCCGTGGGCGAACTGGCCCAGGAGGTGCAATGATACCTGCGGGAAAGCACGCCGTCATTCTCGTCTATTCGACCAGTTACGCCATCCGCGCCGAAAAGATCCTGCACCGGGCGGGGATTCAGTCGAAGCTGATCCCCGTACCGCGTCACCTCAGTTCCAACTGCGGCGTGTGCCTGCGCATCGCGCGGGCCGACCGAGAGGCCGCCCGGCAGGCACTGGAGGTCGTCGGCGTGGAGATCGATGGTGTTCACGATATCTAGGCAGTAACCATGCCCGGTTGGGGTGCACCTGCTCCCCCTCAATCCCCCCGCTTCGCCGGGGGGAGGCCAGAGGCGTCCACGCAATCCCTCCCCCCCATGGTGGGGGAGGTTAGGTGGGGGGCAGGAGATGTTTTCGGAGTAGCGCGTGGTGCAGGTGACCTGTCACTTTCAGGATAACGAGTACG
>CAZWPV010000530.1:0-2335 GCA_964635485.1 uncultured Anaerolineales bacterium | reverse complement strand
GCTGATCGCCAGCCTGATCGCGCGCTGGGCGGTGCGGCAGGAGGAGGCGAGGCGTTATGCTGAACCGGTTGCTTGATCTCTTGCGCGCCGGCGGCACGCGCCGGGTGGCCGACCTGGCCCGCGAGTTGGACACGACGCCCGAACTGGTCGAGATGATGCTGGAGGACCTGTGCCGCATGGGCTATCTGAAGCGGGTGGGGGGCGAGTGCGGCGGAAAGTGCGCCGCGTGTCCGATGGCGGGCCTGTGCGCGGCCGGAGGCGCTGGTAAGCTGTGGGCGCTGACGGGCAAAGCAGCCGGGGCGAACGGACGATGAGCGAGCGGCAACTCTCGAAAGGCTATGTCCAGATCTACACGGGCGATGGCAAGGGCAAAACGACGGCGGCGCTGGGATTGGCGCTGCGGGCCTCGGGCCACGGGATGCACACGTACATCGGGCAGTTCATGAAGGGCCAGCAGTATGGCGAGTTGGACGCGCTGCGCAATCATCCCCTGATCACCATCGAGCAGTACGGCGATCTGCGCTGCATCCGCCGCGAGGAGGTCACCTCCGAGCACGTATCCCAGGCTCAACGCGGCCTGGAGCGTGCGCGGGTGGCGATGCTATCGGGCGGGTACGATATCGTCGTGCTGGACGAGGCCAACGTGGCGATCTGGTTCGGGCTGCTGACCGTGGAGGATGTGCTGGCGTTCATCGACGGGAAACCGGAGCGCGTGGAGGTGGTCCTCACCGGCCGGCGTGCACCGCAGGAGCTGGTCGACCGGGCCGATCTGGTGACCGAGATGCGGGAGGTGAAGCACTACTACGCGCAGGGCGTGTTGGCGCGGGATGGGATCGAGCGTTGACGCGTGTCTTTGCTCTCACGACCCGTGGGCTGGAGGCGGTCTGTGCGAGCGAGATGGCCGCCTTGCCCGGTGTGACGATTGACCAAGTCGCCTATCGCCGCGTAGCCGCGACCTGTGACGCGCCGCTGGCCCCGCTGCTGGGGCTGCGTACGGTGGACGACGTGTTCCTCGACGTGGCGATGTGGTCGGGCATCGCGCGCCAGCGCAGTGCATTGTCGCGGTTGAGCGAGTTAAGCGCACAACTCGACCTTCTCGAGGCGGCGGCGCACTGCGCCGAGGTGCGTGATGTTCCCCGGTCGCCGCTGTTTTCCATCACCGCCAATTTCGTCGGAAAACGTAACTACAGCACGGAGGAGATCAAACAGGCGTGTGCAGAGTCCATCACGGCGGCCCACGGCTGGACGTACACACCCGACGACGCTGAGGCCGACCTTAACGTGCACGTCTTTATCGAGCACGACACGGCCTTTGTGGGCGTGCGGGTTGGCAAGATGTCGCTGCATCGTCGGCCATACAAGCAAGCCCACGTGCCCGGCTCGTTGAAGCCGCCCGTCGCCGCGGCGATGCTCGCACTGGCAGGGGTGGAGCCCGGTATGCGCGTGCTCGATCCGTGTTGTGGGGCCGGCACGATCCTGATCGAGGCAGCGTTGGGTGGGGCGGTAGCGCAGGGCGGCGATTGCGATCCAGACGCCATCGCTGCCGCGCAGGCAAACGCCGCTGCTGCCGGTGTTGCCATCGACGTCCGTGTGTGGGATGCCCGTGCCCTGCCCCTCGACGACGGTTCCTTCGACCGGGTGGTGACGAACCTGCCGTGGGGGCGAGGGGTGGGGATCAATGTCACGCTTGAGGCTTTCTACCACCGCGCGTGTGTCGAGATGCGGCGGGTGCTCGCACCCGGCGGCCGGATCGCGGTGCTGACGAGCCTGCCGCACTTGGTCACTTTTCCCGGTTTGCAGCGTGATGTGGAGGTAGAGATCAGCCTGTTTGGGCAGACGCCGGTTGTGTCAGTTTTCTCCCGAGTGGCAGAAAAGGATTAAAGTTTGACAACGGCCTCTAATGTGATACATTAGGGGTCGTTGCTATAGTGGAAGAGGGGGCGGATCGAAGGGATGACCCTGGGATTGAATGCCGAGAACTTGCAGGCCGACCAGGTGAGCGAGTGGCTGCGCGAGGGTATCGCCGCTGTCAAGGCAGGCCAGAACGAGCGCGCGCACGATCTCTTGATCAGAGTCGTGGCTCGCGACGAGCAGAACGCGCAGGCCTGGCTGTGGTTGAGCGGTGTGGTGGAAAGCCTGGAGGATCGGAGGGTCTGCCTGGAGAACGTGCTGGACATCGACCCCGACAACGCCACTGCGCGCAAGGGGCTTGCGTGGGTGCGACGGCAGATGCAGGAGCAGCCAGAGGCGCAGACGGCGTCTCCCCAAGAGCAGGTATCTCCATTTACTGTTCCCCCTGACGTCATGCTGGCAGAGCCCGTGCCTCCTGTCGTGG
>CAZWPV010000529.1:0-2339 GCA_964635485.1 uncultured Anaerolineales bacterium | reverse complement strand
GCCCGCCGCCTCGCGCGTCTCGCGCGTGGAGCGCAGGAGCTCGACGTACTCGATGTCGCGCTTCTTGAGCTCGCCCACCAGCTCAAAGCCGCGCTGGTTGCGCGGCACCAGTACGGCCACCGTATCATCGGGGTGCTCCGGCAGCCAGCGGGCCAGGGAGTCGGCCACGGCGTGCAGTTCCTCGGTCGGGTTGAGCTTTTGGTCGATGACGCGCACCTGGCCGGGATCGTCGGGCGGGTTTGGCTGGGGGTCGCCCGGCGGCGTGGGCGCGATGTGCGGCGGGGTCAGCGCGTCGCGCACGGCCTCCACCGGGTGCTCCTCCTGGGTCCAATCGATCAGGTAGTTGGCCAGCCTGATGATGGACGACGTGGAGCGGCCCGAGTTGGGCAGCTCGCGCGGGTCGACGTCCTCCTCCTCCAGGAAATCGCGCAGAAAGCGCGGGTTGGCCGTGGTAAAGGTCTCGTAGATGGCCTGGTTGGGATCGCCGACGCGCACCCAGTTTCCGCCCTCGCCGCAGAGCAGGCGCAGGATCTGCTCCTGCAGGCGGCTGCTATCCTGGGCCTCGTCCTCCAGGATGGTGGGCCATTGATGCTGCAAGCGCTCCAACAGATCTCGATCCAGCTCCAGAGCGCGTAGCGCCAGGCGGATCAGGTCGTCAAAGTCGACCGCGCCGCGGTAGTGCAGCGCCCGCTGATAGTCGGCATAGATGGCGGTCCCCATCTCCACCAGCGGGAGCGACACCGAGAGTCCCTCCAGACGCTGGGCGAGCCGCTCGGGCGAGCTTTCCAGGTCCTTGGCCCGCCTGACGAAAGCGCGGGCCACCCCTGTCACCAGGTCCGGCCACTGCGTCCGCAGCACCCACTCATACCGACTGCCCTCCAGGTCGGGGGAGAGGAACGCGTCGGCGGCGTAGGGGTTGGCCCGCACCCAGGCCAGCGCCGCCGCTTGCAGGACCTGGTCGGCGGCGCGCTCGTCGACGATCTGAAAGTCGTCGGAGAGGCCGGTCAGAGCCGGGCGCTCGCGCACGATGTCGTGGGCCAGGCCGTGCAGCGTGCGCACGCGGTAGCCCAGGTTGGGCAGCAGGCCGCGCGCCTGGACGAATCCCGCCACCCGCCCGGAGAAATTATCGACGGCGGAGTTGACCAGCGTGACGATCAGCACCTCCTGGTCGTCCTCCAGCCGCCCGCCGGCCACGATCTGCGCGGCCAGGTAGGATAGAGTGTAGGTCTTGCCGCTGCCGGGCACGGCCGACACGCCCATCTTGCCGCCGGTGTAATCGAGGACCTCTTGTTGTTTGGGCCGTGGTTGGAACATTGGTTAATCCAGTTACACAGAGACTGCACAGAGTGACGCAGAGATAAAAAATATTAGGACAGGCGGCGCAGCACGCGTTGGATCACGGACAGCAACTGCCCCTTCTGCTCGCGGCCGCTCTCACCCAGCTCGCTCAACCCCAGGTAGACGCGCTCGCGGCAGCGCCGGATCAGTCCCTGGGTGAGGCGGTGCAGCGTCTCGTTGCGCGCCTCGACCTCGTCCGAGTCGGTCCAGATGCCATCGTGCGGCCAGTGGCGGCTGAGCACGTAGGGCTGGGTGAGAGGTTGGTACAGCCGCTCCCACCAGCCGCTGCCGCCCACGTCGAGCCAGAACTGGACGTCGACCGGGCGGTTGCGCATCAGAAAGGTGTAGGCCGGAGATAGCAGCACCGCGTCCTCCGGCTGGAGCCGCCAACTGTGCAGGTACTGGGCGGCGATGACGCCATCCTGCACCATCTCGATGTACTCCTGCCCCAGTGGGACCCTCCCGCAGGTTGCAGTGGGGCCGTCCCTATCGCCGACATCGCCCAACCTGCGGGAGGGTTCGGCGTCGTCGCGCTGCATCACCCAGCGGAATTTCTGCACCGACTCGATCAGGTTGGCCGCCACCCGCCCCGCGTCATAGTCGCGGTGAAAGCCAAAGCCATTCTGCGATAGCACCTCGCCGAACAGGCTGCTCAGAAAGTGGTCGAATGGCAGTTGCCCCCCCTGCCCCTCCGGGGCATCCCCCCTGCTCGCGGGGGGGACAGAGGGGGGGCTGTTTTCCTCGATCCAACCACGCAGCCGCTCGTATCGCTCGCCCAAGACAAAAGTCAGGCGCTCCTGCATCTCGGGCACGATCTGGTCGAAGGAGGTCAAGGTGGGGCGGCCCTCGGCGGGACGGTAGACGATCTGGGTCAGGAGCTGCGCCCGCACCAGGTCGAGGTTGTCGATGGCCGTCATCAGCGCGTAGGCCACGTCGAACGTACCGGGGCAGCAGCCCCAATCGGGATGGGCCAGCGCGGCCAGCGTCAGCAGGCAGCGGGT
>CAZWPV010000528.1:0-2341 GCA_964635485.1 uncultured Anaerolineales bacterium | reverse complement strand
TTTCGGATAGTGATTACTCTCCCACCCCACCAAACACCAGACCCCCAACCTCTAGCCCAACGGGCACGTTGCGCCTCACATCCAATGCCGTCGCATCCAGATCGTCCAGGACATCCAGGCCATCCTCCGTGACGCAGATGCCGTAGAACATGCAATGAGTACAACTCCGCTCTGCTGCCGCAATACGGGGAAGGAACACGCCACACTCCACACCTCGAATCGCAGCCACCAATACCGGCAGGAGGCGGGTTGCCGGCTCTGTCCAGTCCAGAACCATACTGCCCCCGGTGCGCATGTGCCGGTAGGTAAGCACCACGTCCCCCTCCCACTCAGGGCCGGCCGCATTGGCCAGAGCTATCATCGCCAGATGTCGAGACACGGCAGCATCCTGGGCTGCGTCGTACTCGTAGTCATGGACTTCCGCCTGGATCACCTTTTCGCCCGCCATCAACACAACCGCTGCATGGCCCTGCACCGTAATGCCATCAGTCACCGGCACCCGGAACTGATAGTCTCCCACTACCTGACCGGCCTCCCGCCGTGGGCCACCATACCTGGCGGCCCACAGAATGGAATCGCTGAAAGCTTCAGCCAGGTGATACCTCGTCCGTGCCGGCACGGGCACCCCCCGGGTCATCCTCTCCAGCTGGCCCCGTAGCCCATCCAAGCTCGCTTCACTACACAACTCCGCATACTTCTTGGTCATCCGCGGCGCCTGGTACAGTGATCCATCCCGACGCGTGAACTCGCCCGCAGCGAAACGCGCCAAGATCTCGTGCTCAGCGTGTCCATATCGCTCCAATATGCCGAGGGCCTCCTCCGGGCACCGCCACTCACGCATCCACTCCGCCCAAGCTCTGAGTACACCATCCACCAGTTTCGGCACCTCGCCTCGATAGTACCACGACAGCCCCTGTCGCATGGCCAAGTATGGAAGAGTCTCCATTGTTGCCGGGGCCACGACGCCTACACGGTGTCTCCACCAGTACCGCATGGGACACAATGCGTAGTCCATTAGTGCATCGAGTTCTACAGTCCTCAAAGCTGCACCCCCGCACCAGTCCCAGAGCCATCACCTCGTGTCCCATCGACCTGCCCTCTGTCTCCGATCCAGCTCGGCACCACCAGGTCGAAGCCGAAAGTGGTTCCCTTGCCCAGCTCGCTGGCACCCTGCAGTTCGCCGCCGGTCTGAGCCACCAACCGTCGCACGATGTGTAACCCAAGATGCCCATGAGGTGGCCGTCCATCCAGGGGCGCCGACAGCAACGCCGCCAATTTATCGGGCGCGATGCCAGCCCCGGTGTCGCTTACCTCGACTCTGACCAGCCCAATTCCGCCCGACCGAGCCTTTAGCGATATCTTGCCACCTGCCGAAGTGTGACGTACCGCATTCAAGGCCAGGTTCGAGATCGCCCGATACAGTAGCCGCTCATCAGCGCGGGCGTGTGGCAGATCCTCTTCAATGTCGACCTCGGTACTGACCCCCTGTTGTTCCGCGTAGGCGGCTAGATGCTCAGCTACTTCAGCGACGACAGCGCCCACCGCCACCGGGTGAATCTGGATCCTCTCGCGTTCAGGAAGCTCCACCCGCAGCAAGTCCTCACCTAGCTCCAATGCTCGCTGCACGCCGGATCGCGCCGTCCTCAATGCGCGCACCAGCAGCGCCTGGTCCACATCTTCGGGATCTTCCAGCAGTATGTCCAGATACCCCGTGGTCATGCTCAGCGGATGCCGGATATCGTGGAGTATGTCGTGGAGCGTCTCGGACTGATCCTTCGTCAAAAGCCGCAGCTGACTGGCTGTTCTTTGAGACTCTTGAGCCTCGGCGCGCATCGTCTCGAGCATACCCACCCGCTCCAGGGCGATGCCCAGATACTGGCCGGTTCCCATGCAAACCCTGGCTGCCTCATCCGGTACGCGCCGGCCGCGCCAGCCGTAGATCAGAAACCCTAATACCTCGTGCCAAGCGGCGACGGGAGCGACGAGCAACGAGTAAAGTCGTTGATCGGCAGCCATGTCCAACAGCTCGAGGTCACACCCTCGAGAGGTAAACACGTCCCCTACTGACGGTCTCGGCCACCTTGGCTCCGCCACGTACTCTGGTACTTTGCTGAGAGCGCCATCCGGGAAGCACGTCTTGAGCACTAGCACGCCCTCAGGGCTGTCTTGCAGATACAGCAGGATGAAATCAGCCCTGACCAATTCACAGGCCACCTTGGGACCGCTTTGCAGCAGACTGTCTAGCTGTTCGTGGGTCCCGGTCTGGGCCAGGAATGCATTCAACCGCTGATGTTCCGCGACCTGCGCTTTCGATGTACCCATGACCACACGCAGCAGGATC
>CAZWPV010000527.1:0-2348 GCA_964635485.1 uncultured Anaerolineales bacterium | reverse complement strand
CTACCCCCGCCAACTTGCAAATGGGTGTCATACAATCCCAAAACGGGAATTGCTGGTGCGCTACACCGACGCTTTCACCGAAGCAGGCTGGGGGCTGGGGCATACCTTCCCCGCAGAGAGCGGGCGCTGGCGCGGCGTCCCTTACCCCGACCGACTGGTGCGCATCGACTATATTTTCCACTCCGCCGAGTGGCGAGCCGAGAAATCATGGGTCGCCGAGTGGGATGGCACCTCAGATCATCTCCCCGTCGTGGCCAAGTTGCGATTGATTCGTTTTCCATCTCCCCCTACTTATTGAGAAGATACCTCCAACCCACTGTTTGCGCTCCCTTAGCGGGATGGTATAATCGACCAGACACGCAATCAGCAACATAGCGTGCTGGGGACCATCGGAACGATCAATGTACCTCGATAGTGTAAATCCCCCCAAGCTGCTCTAGCACCCAGCAGCGGAAGGATGAGATGCTTCGGCTCTACACCTTTGGCGGACTGCGAATCGAGCGCGAGGGGCAGCCCCTCCAACTGTCCACCCAGAAGGCCCGCGACTTGCTGGCCTACCTCATCACTTTTCGCGACCGCTCCCATCCCCGCCCCGTTCTGGCCGGCATTCTCTGGCCTGACCTGCTCGAGGGCAAGGCCCGCCGCCGCCTCTCCGATACCCTGTGGCGCGTCCGCCGCATCCTGGGCGATCACGTGATGGCGGACGAGGAGCGCATCTGGTTCAACGCAGAGGCTCCCTATTGGCTGGACGTGCAGGAATTCGAAATAAAGAGGCAGGAGGCAGGGAGCGGGGAGCAGGGAACCGATTCTTGCATTTCATCCCTTGCCTCTTGCGTCCAACTGTACATCGGTCCTTTCCTCGACGGCCTTTACCACGACTGGGTGCTTTTGGAACGGGAGCGGTTGCAGGGACTCTACCTGGAAACGTTGAAACGCCTCCTGGAGTATAACAAGCAGACGGGCGACTATGCCGAGGCCTTATCCATCGCCCAGCAACTCGTCGCCGCCGAACCGCTACACGAGGCCGGCCACCGCGAACTGATGCGCCTCTATCACCTCCTGGGTCGGGATGCTGAGGCCGTTGCCCAGTACCGGTGCTGCCGGAAGATCTTGCACGAGGAGATGGGAGTGGACCCCGCCCCGGAGACCGAGGCGCTCTACCATACTCTGAGTGGCCCTGCTACTCCGCCTCCCGGCGCGCCGGCCGTACACCTGCCAATCCCCGCTCACCGTCCTACTCACGACCTGGACGATCTGCCCCTGGTCGGCCGCGACGCCGAGCGATCTGCCCTGCTTGGCCTCCTGGAGGCCGCCACTTCAGGGCAGGGAGGTATCGTCCTCCTGGAGGGGGAACCCGGCATCGGCAAGAGCCGCCTGGCCCGGGATCTCGTCGCCGGAGCGCGCTGGCGCAACGTCGATGCAATCCTGGCCGGCATCGGTGAGGGCACTGCGTCCTCCTACGCCTTGCTCGTGGCCGCGCTGACGCCCGCTCTGACTTCCCTGCGCGTGCGCCAATTGACCCACTCGGTGAATCCCGTTCACCTGCAGGCCGTCGCTCCCCTCCTTCCCCAGATCGCCCATATCGTCGCAGACCTGCCGCCCCTCCCCGACCTACCCCCGCCCCAGGCCCGCGAGCGGCTGCAACAGGCCTTTGTCGCGCTCATCCTGGGCCTGGCCCACATCGCGCCCTTTCTGTGGGTGCTGGAGGATCTCCAGTGGGCCGACGCTGAGACTCTATCCCTCCTCCCGCTGCTGCTTCCCAGTCTGAACGAGAGCCGGGCCCTGCTCCTGCTCACCGGGCGCAGCGCCGAACTGCGCGCCAACCCCATCGCCTGGGAGATGCTCCAGGCCCTGGACCGGACGGCCCCCTTTCCACGCTACACCCTGACTCGGCTGGACGCAGATGACATCGGTAGCCTGGTGCGCCACCTACTGGGCGAGGACAATCCCGTCCTGACCGATCACCTGATCCGGGAGAGCGAGGGGGTGCCTCTCTACGCAGTGGAGGCCCTCAAGGCCTGGAGGGATGAGGATCACCTGCTCCCCGACGAACGCGGAGGCTGGCGCTGGCGAGGGGACGTAGCTACCATCCCATCTATGCAACTGGGAGAAGCCATCATCGGACACCGCCTTTCCCACCTCTCACCTGCCGCCGAGGAGGTCATGGCTGCCGCGGCCGCCATCGGCGCCGAGGTGGATTTTGACCTTTTGGCACATATCTGTGCCTCGCGTGACGCCACATCCGGGACGGTCGATTCCGATCTCCATTTGCCGGTGACTGATGACCTGTTCCGCCTGGGATTCCTGGTCGAGACGGACACCGGCTATCGCTTCAGCCACGAACAAGT
>CAZWPV010000526.1:0-2359 GCA_964635485.1 uncultured Anaerolineales bacterium | reverse complement strand
ACCCTGGCCGGGCAGCCTGACCTGCCCGCCCGGCGGCTCATCGTGGGCGAGACCTTTACTCCCAGCAGCAACTGGTCCACCTACCCGCCCCACCGGCACGAGGTCGAAAACCTGCCGCACGAGGCGTTCCACGAGGAGATCTATTTCTTCAAGGTCAACCCGCCCGATGGCTTTGGCATCTGCCGCTACTACAACGACCACGGCGTGGAGGAGAACTTTACCATCCGCGATAACACCGCCCTGATGGCCCCCAACGGCTACCACTCGGTCGTCAGCGCGCCGGGCTACACCACCTACTACCTGTGGTTCCTGGGCGGCGAGCATCGCGTGCAGGCCGTGGCCGACGATCCCGCCATCGGATGGGTCAGCCGCACGGTGCCCATGCTGAAAGAATTGGGAGGCTGAGATGACCATCCTGGACGCATTCCGCTTGGACGGCAAGGTCGCCCTGGTCACCGGGATGGGGCGGGGGTTGGGGCAGGCCATGGCGCTCGGCCTGGCCGAGGCCGGCGCCGACATCGCCGGGCTGTACCGCACCAACTACGAGGAGACGCAGGCGCAGGTCGAGACGCTGGGACGGCGCTTCCTGCCGGTGCAGTGCGACCTGCTGGGGGTCTCCGAGCGCCTGAACGAGGTCGTGGCGCAGGTGGTGGAGGAGTTGGGCGGACTGGACATCCTGGTCAACAACGCCGGGATTATCCGCCGTGCCCCGATCCTGGAATTCAGCGAGCGGGACTGGGACGACGTGATACAGGTCAACCTGAAGGCGGTCTTTTTCCTCTCGCAGGCAGCGGCGCGGGTGATGGTGGCGCGCGGCGGCGGCAAGATCGTGCACATCGCCTCGATGCTCTCCTTCCAGGGCGGCATCCTGATCCCGTCGTACACGGCGGCCAAGAGCGGCGTGGCCGGGCTGACGCGCGCCATGGCCACCGAGCTGGCCTCCAAGGGAATCAACGTCAACGCCATCGCGCCGGGCTACATGGAGACCGACGTCACCGCCCCCCTAAAGGCCGACCCCAAGCGCAACCCGGCCATCGTGGCCCGCATCCCGGCAGGCCACTGGGGCGCGCCCGCCGACCTGAAAGGCGCGGTGGTGTTCCTGTCCTCGGCCGCCTCCGATTACATGCACGGGGCGATCGTGCCCGTCGACGGCGGCTGGCTGGCGCGGTAGAGCCCGAGTCATAGACTTCGGAGGTCTGAGAGACCTCCGAAGTCTGAACTACCACCTGGAGATAACGACATGATCGGACAGACTTGGCCATCAGAAATGCGCCGGTTCGCGGACGAAAAGACGGGGCGCACGATCACACAACTGACGTCCACCGGCAACAACGTACACCTCTACTTTACCGAGAACTCGTTCGACTTGCACCGAAACGAGATCGTCTTCGTCTCCGACCGCGCGTCGGGCGAGGACAAGGCGCCGCACGAGGACCCGCGCTACAATCTGTTCCGCATGGACCTCGGCAGCGGTGAGATGGTGCAACTGACCGACGAGGCGCAGGGCGTGCACAACGTGACCAAGACGCCTGACAGCCGCCTCGTCGTCTACGCGGTGGGACAGACGATCGAGGCACTCGATACCAAGACCAGCAAGACCACCACCGTCTACGAGGAGACCGGCGACCACCGCGTGGGCGCGCCCTCGATCGGCGCCAACCGGCGCTACATCGCCTTCTGCCGCAACGAGAAGGTGGACGTGCCCCGCGGGCCGAATTACACCGGCTTTAAGGAGAGCTTTTACCGCATCAAGGACGGGCGCATCACGCTGGCCTACCTGGATGGCTCCGGCTGGCTCGACGTCTTCAAAGACACCCACTGGCTGGGCCACTTCCAGTTCTGTCCAGACGACCCCACCCTGGCGACCTTTTGCCACGAGGGACCGTGGCACCTGGTGGCGCAGCGCATCTGGCTCCTCGACTTTGTCTCGCGCGAGGCCAAACCGTGCTTCCGCCAGGATGAGGAGGACTCGGTGGGGCACGAGTTCTGGACGCAGGATGGCTACATCTTTTTCGATGACCGCGGTCCCGGCCACGACGGCACGATCACGTCGAGCCGCACGCAGGCCGTCGCCACCGACGTGGCGGTCAAGGAGAGCACGATGATCCCCTTCGTCGGCCTGGCCGACTGCAACGGGAACGTGGTCAAGCGCATCGACCTGCCCTACTACTGCAACCACTACCACGCCAACCCGGATAACACCGTCCTCGTCGGCGACGACGTAGACGACCTGGTGCTGATCGACATCTCCGGCGAGGAGGCCACGATCGAGGTATTGTGCAATCACAAGACCTCGTGGCACACACAGAGCGCCCACTGCCACCCAACCTGGAGTTAGAATGGCAGCCAGATTCTGTAC
>CAZWPV010000525.1:0-2367 GCA_964635485.1 uncultured Anaerolineales bacterium | reverse complement strand
CCGCGCTCTCCGGCCTGGCCGATATCCGCGATCCCTGGCGCTGGTCGGACGAGCTGTGCGAGGCGACAGGCATCGAGCGGAAACGTCTGCCGCAGATCGCGGGGGCTGCCCAGGCCGTCGGCGAGGTCACGCGGGCCGCCGCTGCCGAGACCGGCCTGAGACCAGGCACACCCGTCGTCGCCGGTTGCGGCGACGTGGTGGCCTCCGCCTTTGGCGCGGGCGCGCGCCTGGGTGTGGCCGCCGTCTACATCGCCGGTTCCACCGACTGCGTGGCGGCGGTGATGCCCCATCCGGCCGCCGATAGCGCCTGGGTCAACTGCGCCTACGTGGACCGCGAGACGTGGCTGGGGATCGGCACGACGACCTCCAGCGGCGTGTCGGTCGAGTGGTTCGCACGCGAGTTCCTCCCCTCCGGCGACCTGGCGTTGATGACCGAGTTGGCCGCATCCTCCCCGCCGGGGAGCAACCATTTGCTCTACCTGCCCTACCTGCAGGGCGAGCGCACGCCGGTGTGGGACCCGCAGGCGCGCGGGGTATTCATCGGGCTGACCGCATCGACCAGTCGGGGCGACCTGGCGCGGGCGGTGTTCGAGGGCGTGGCCTTTGCGCTGCGCCAGGTGATCGCCTGCACGGGAAATGAGGTCACCGAAATCCGCGCCGTGGGCGGAGGAACGAGGAACGAGCTATGGAACCAGATCAAGGCCGACGTGCTCAAGCTGCCGCTTCACGTGCTGGCGTTCCAGGAGACGGGGGCGCTCGGCGCGGCGCTCCTGGCGGGGGTGGGCGCCGGGGTTTACGGCTCGCTCGAAGAGGCGGCGCGCGTAGCGGATCAAGTTGCCAGCGCAAAAGTCGTAGCGCCCGACCCGGCGCGAGCGAGGCTCTACGACGAGCTTTTCGCGCTCTACAAGGAGCTATATCCCCAGACGAAGGCGATCATGCACGGCCTCGGCCAATAACAGAAACAGCAAAAACGGGGGCCGGTCAGCCCCCGCTACAAGTTTCGATCTAGCGAAAGTCTACTACGCTGCTTTCTTCGCCACCTCGGCCAGTTGGGCAAACGCGTTCGCGTCTCGCACGGCGATGTCGGCCAGCACCTTGCGGTCCAACTCCACGCCGGCCTGCTTCAGGCCGTGGATGAACGTGCTGTACGAAAGACCATTGACCCGCGCAGCAGCGTTGATACGCGTGATCCACAGCCGCCGCAGGTCACGCCGCCGGTTGCGGCGGTCGCGGTAGGCATACACCTGCGCCTTCATCCAGGCTTCGTTGGCCCGGCGGAAATGCGTACGCCGCGTCCCCCAGTACCCCTTGGTCTGGCGGAGCATCTTCTTGTGCCGATAGCGTGTTCTCGTTCCTCCCTTGACTCTCACGGTACCTACTTCCCTTTCAAATATGGTGCCAAGCGGTTCACGCGCTCCTCTATACCCTTGGCCTCTACCTCGACCATCTCGTCGAAGAGGTTCTTGGCGCGTTTGCTCTTCTTGCGGCGCAGGTGCGATTTACCCTGCTTGGTGCGCATCAACTTGCCCTTACCGCCCTTTGTGCGGCGGAAACGCTTGGACGTCGACTTGTGTGTCTTGATCTTTGGCATTATTCTACTTTACCTTCTTGGACTATTTTTTCTTCGCCGGCGCCAGGACCATCAGCATCGTGCGCCCTTCCCGATCTGGCTTTTGCTCGACCATTCCCACGTCCGATAGTTCCTCGGCGATTTCGGCTAACTGCTCGATGGCGATTTCTGGATAGGTTATCTCCCGACCACGGAAGCAGATACGCACCTTGACTTTTTTCCCTTCCTCCAGCCAACGCCGCGCGTCACGGATTTTGAACGACTTGTGATGATCGGTCGTCTTGGGACGGAGTTGGATCTCTTTGACCTCGATCTGCTTCTGCGCCTTGCGCGACTCGCGCTCCCGCTTCTGCTGCTGGTACAGGAACTTGCCATAGTCCATCACGTGCACGACGGGAGGGTCTGCCGTTGGTGAGACCTCAACCAGATCCAATTCACTCTCATGGGCGATCGTCAGCGCCTCGGATAGGGGAACAACGCCAATATGATTGTCATCGGGCCCGATGAGACGGACCTTCGACGCCCGGATCTGATGGTTGATGCGGTACTTGGATCGCGTGTCGATGCTAGGTTTTCTTCTTCTTCTCCTAATTCCGCCTACCTCCTGTGATCAAGGAACTGGGAATGTGAGGCAGATGATAACACAATTGCATAAAGGTGTCAAATCATCCGAGCGCCAAGCTAGAGCAACTGCTTTTCCGCCACCGCCTTTAGGGCTAACGCGATGAAATCGTCCACAGACATCGCGCCGGGCTTTTGCCCATCGCGCATGCGCAGGTTCACCTGATCGGCCTCCA
>CAZWPV010000524.1:0-2372 GCA_964635485.1 uncultured Anaerolineales bacterium | reverse complement strand
ATAATCTACCACCCGACCACCGTCAAGGATAACTTTTGGCTCCCAAAAGTTATTTGGCGGCTTTCCCTGTCTCTGTGGAGCAAGGAAAACCGCCCAAAGAGTTTCCCTCTCATTTATGCCCTGTTAGTCGCCGCAGAACGTCGCGCACGGTGGCGCGGAGCAGGTGCAATTCCTCAAACTTGAACATCCAGGCCAAAAGCCCATACAGCGCCGCACCGGCACCCCCTGCCCCACCCACGATCAGCAGGTTTCCCAACCAGCCCGGCATCGTCACCTGTGCCAAAACGCGCGTCACGCCCCACACCGCCGCCGCCATCACCAGCGAAGCGAGGCTGGCTTTCAGAGCGAGAGACCACAGGCCGTGCCCCCCCAACCCGCCCAAGCGCCGCCAGGCCAGCGCCAACATCGCCAGTGCATGCACGGCCAGCTTGAGCGCGTTGAACAGAACCAACAACGGCAAGGTCAGCGCCCCCAGCCCGGCAGCGCCGACGGCGACCAAGACGTAGAGGATGGTCGTCCCCACCCCCACCAGGGCAGGCGTCAGTGTGTCCTTGCGGGCATAGAAGGCAAAGATAAGCGGCTGATCCACAGCAGCGGCGAGCAGGCCCAAGAGCGAGTACCGCAGCGCCTCGGCCGTCGCCGCCGTATCTGCCGGGGCAAATTTTCCACGCTCAAAGATGAGTGCGATGGTAGGCCCCGCCAGCACGTACAAGCCAACCGTCGCCGGGATGACGAGCACGAGAACCAGGCGCAGTCCCTTGGCCAACGTGGCCCGGAAGGAGCCGACGCTCTCAGAACCGGCCTGTTGAGAGAGCGTGGGCAAGATGGCGACGGAAACCGCGGCAGAGACGAGACCCAGGGGAAACTGGATGATCTGAGTCGCGTATCCCATCCAGGCGATGGCCGGATCGCTGATGCCAGAGGCCAGGCGGTAGCTGAGCATCTCTGCCGCCTTGTCCACCACCAGGCTGGCGAGGACGGGAAAGTAGAGGTGGCCAACGCGCCGCAGAGCAGGATGACGCAGGCCGCGCGCGATGCTGAGCCGAGCGTCGCGCATCCCCGGCAGTTGAATCACCACCTGAAGTATCGCGCCCACCAGCATGCCAATAGCCATACTGCTGAGGCCCACGTGGCGCTCCAGGAGCAGCGCCGTCACGATGATTGCGGCGTTGGCCACCGCGCCGATAAAGGCGGGGAAGGTGAACCTCTTGAGGGCGTAAAGAGCGCCGGATAGCACGCTGGCCAAGCTGGTGAAGATAACCGCCGGAAGCGCCAGGCGCAAGAGATCGACGGCCATATCGCGGTAGGCCGGTGAGAGATCCCCGGCCTGCAGCTCGATCAACTGGGGTGCCAAGAGCTCCCCCACCAAGACCACCGCCGACAAGATGAGCAAGGTGATGCTTACCAGGACGCTGAGCAGTCGCCAAAGTTCCTCCCGGCGCTCCGGGGCCGCATAGTCGTGAAAGATGGGGACGAAAGCCGAGCTAAGGACGCCCCCCACCAGCAGATCGTAGATCATCGTGGGAATACGGAGCGCCGCGTCCAGCGCGCTCACATCACCGCCGGAACCGAAGAGAGGAGCTTTGACCATCTCCCGCACCAGGCCCAGCACCCGGCTGGCAAAGTTGCCCAAAGAGAGCATGCCAGCCGCCTGCGTAACTTTCACGTCCTCCCTCGCCACCGTCCCTACCGGCTCTTCCAATCAGCGCCTCCCAGCGTGCAGTTTCGCATCGAATCCGCGCCATTCTACCGCAAGTTGGATAGGTAGGCAAACCGTCCCAAAAACTCCCCGAAACCGTTGGCGACCAAGAATCGTCGAAATGCATCCTGTCATGCACGACAAAAGCCCCTCTAAAGCTTTCGGGAAGGGTTATTACTCAGGCATACGCCTGATGAGGCTCTTGAACAGGACGGGGGAGAGATCTTGGGGGTGTGGTGGGTGGCTTCGCCGCTCACCACACCCCCAACCCCCTCTTTTTCCAAGGGACTGGGTAGTAATCGGGAAAGTATGTAAAGCTCAACATAAGCATCTCCAGCGCTGTGAGCGTATCACGCTCCATTTGCACAAGTGGTCGAATCGTGGTAAAATAGGCACGTGCTACTGGGAGGGGTACTGGTAAGCCCCGCCCGTGCTTAATGTAAGGAGGACATGGTGCCGTTGAGTAAAAGCGAGAAAGAAGCCATCATCCAGGAGTATGGTCGGGTGCCCAAAGATACCGGCTCACCAGAAGTGCAAATCGCGCTGTTGACTACCCGCATCAATCAGTTGACAGAACATCTCAGACTTCATAAGCACGATGAGCACTCCCGGCGCGACCTACTCAAGATGGTTGGCCAACGCAAGCGACATTTGACCTATCTCAGTCGCAAAG
>CAZWPV010000523.1:0-2379 GCA_964635485.1 uncultured Anaerolineales bacterium | reverse complement strand
TAAACGTTCGCGATATAGGCACGGCGCGGATCGGGGTTTGTCGGATGCGTCATCCACTCGTGCACGATCAGCCCGCCGCCGGCCACCACACGCCCATCGTCCATGCAGGCCAGCCAGCCGCGATACGACCCATCGGCCAGGCCACGGCACACCCACGGGATGAACGTGGATTCCATCGTCGCCACACCGTCCGGATCGAGCGGCCCCCAGATGTCCTCGAACATCGCCAGCCGCTGTTGGTAGATGATCTCGGCGTCGTCCGGCGTGGCCAGCCGGATCGTGATCGATTCAGTCATTCGCTTTTCTCCAGTCGCATTTCGTTGGGTACCGGCTCAAAACCCAGCGATTCATAAAGCGACTGCCCCACATCCGTCGCGTGCAAGGTCACCCGCCGGATACCCCGCTCGTCCAGCCATTGCAACGCCGTTTGCATCAAGCAGCGCGCCAGCCCCCGGTGGCGATGCTCCGGGACGGTGACGACATTCATCACGTAGCCGATGCGCCCGGAGGGATTGCCCGGCGTCGGCGGGTGCTGGTCGATCACCACACCACAGACGCTCACCACTTCATCCTCTGATGTGACCGCCAGCCAGCCGTGGAACGCTTCGGCAGGGATGGCCTCGGCGAAATAGACTGCCCAGGCACTCTCGGCAGTATCTAGCTTGGCTGGGGTGGCGACTTGCATCGCCTCGAACATCATGCGGCGCAGCCGCACCAGGTCAGGGATGTCGTCGACGGTCGCTTGGCGGACCGCGATCCCGTCGCGAGACGACGCGTCCTCTACCACCCGCGCTCTGCCAGTCGTTCCTTCTCGGGAATATCGCTGACGTGGATGCCCACCATCGCCTCGCCCAGCCCGCGGCTCACCTCGGCCAGGATCTCGGGGTTATCATAGTGGGTGACCGCCTGGACGATGGCGTGGGCGCGCTTGGCCGGATCGCCGGACTTGAAGATGCCGCTGCCCACAAACACGCCGTCCACTCCCAATTGCATCATCAGCGCCGCGTCGGCCGGGGTGGCCACGCCGCCGGCGGCAAAGTTGACCACCGGCAAGCGGCCCAGTTGCGCCGTCTCGACCACCAGGTCGTAGGGCGCGCCGATCTCTTTGGCGTAGGCCATCATCTCCTCGGTCGCCATTGAGGTCAGGCGGCGGATCTCCCCCAGCACGGACCTGGCGTGGCGCACCGCCTCGACGACGTCGCCGGTCCCCGCTTCGCCCTTGGTGCGGATCATCGCCGCGCCCTCGCCCATACGCCGCAGCGCCTCACCCAGGTTGCGGCAGCCGCAGACGAAGGGCACCTTGAAGCCCCACTTGTCGATGTGATGCTCCTCGTCGGCGGGGGTGAGCACTTCGCTCTCGTCGATGTAATCGACGCCCAGCGCCTCCAAAATCTGCGCCTCGACAAAGTGGCCGATGCGGCACTTGGCCATCACCGGGATAGAGACCGTCTCCATGATCTCGATGATCTTTTCTGGGTCGGACATGCGGGCCACGCCACCCTGGGCACGGATATCGGCCGGGACGCGCTCCAGGGCCATCACCGCGCAGGCACCGGCCTCCTCGGCGATGCGGGCGTGCTCGGCGGAAACGACATCCATGATCACGCCGCCCTTGAGCATCTGTGCCAATCCGCGCTTTACCTTATCTGTACCAACCTGCTTTTCCATAACTACACCAACCTCCTAAAATACTCTGCCCGCTGAGACTTGATATTTGCCATTTGTCATTTGATGCTATTCTACCGCTGTTTGTGGAAACGTCAACGCTCGATCCAGTTAACAACCCGCTCTGCCAGCCTGTCACGATTCTGCACCGTCACCACCCAAACCTCGATGCCCGGCATCGCCTTGAGCGCATCTACCCAGGGGTTGGGCTTGGCCATCACCGTCGCGATCACAACGTGTGGCCCGCCCACCACCTGCAGGACGACGTCCTTGAACGACCCACAGAAAAGCTCCATCTTGCCGATCTCATCCACGACGACGATGCGGCGCTCCTGCATCGCCCGCCGGAGGGCGGCCACGCCCACGCGCTCGATAGCCCGCACATCGACGCCGTAGCGGCTCACCCGCGGGCGGCCCGGGCCGCGCAAGTCGACGTGAGCCATCACCGCCTCCTGGCCGTCCAGCGTCACCAGGCGAAAGCCCTTGCGCCCCCCTGAGCCGCGTATTTCCTCGGTGTAAAAGCCGCCGGCGCGGTCGCCAAGCAGCTTGGCGACTGCCTTGACGACGGTCGTTTTGCCTATGCCGGGCCGGCCGGTCAATAAAAGCGTGTGGCTCATCCTTATCTCCTCCCCCACCGATTATACCACGGCCGCTCACGAAATCTAGAGTCCCGTTTTTTTGCGCATGTACCCCACCTGGAGTATAATCTGTACG
>CAZWPV010000522.1:0-2384 GCA_964635485.1 uncultured Anaerolineales bacterium | reverse complement strand
GCAAGGCGCGACGGTCGACGCAATGGTCCTACAAAACGTCGCCATGCAGTATGGGGAATGGTCAGCTACCCTGGCCGAGAGCCAGGGAGCGAGCACCCTACTCGACATCCACTCCCCCACCGGCAAAGAAGAGGAAGAAGGCAACCAAGTCCTGGCAATGGTCGGCGGGATCATGACAGGCATGATGGTCTTTTACGCCTTTTACACCGGCGCGGCGTCGGCGATGGGCACTTTGCAGGAGGAGGAAGATGACACGCTACCCCGGCTCTTTACTACCCCCACCCCGCTATCGACCATCCTGGGCGGCAAGTTCGTCGCCGTGTTCGCCCTGGTCATCTTCCAGGTGATCGTGCTGATGGCCTTCTCATCCCTGATATTCAAGACGGAGTGGGGTGCGCTCGGCCCCTTATCGATGGCGATAGTGGGCCTGGTCGTCCTGGCAGCCAGCTTTGGCATCTTTATCATGTCGTGGCTCAAGGATACCAAGCAAGCGGGCATCGTCATCGGCGGCGTGATGACAGTGCTGGGCATGGTGGGCATCAGCAGCGTGTTCACCGCCAATGTGCCAAGGGCAGAAGGCGGAATCACAGAAATCCTACCCCTCTTTGTGCCACAGGGATGGGCCATGCGCGCCTGGCGGATTGTCATAGATGGCGGCACTGTTGGCGACGTGCTTTTACCCTTCGCCGTGATGCTGGCCCTGAGCGCCATCTTTTTCACCATCGGCGTGCTCAGATTCAGAAAAAGATTCACGTAGGAGAAAACCCATGCGTATCATTGATCTAGCGATAAACGACTTGAAACAACTCGTCCGCGATTGGAAAACAGCGCTGTTCCTGATAGTGATGCCCATCGGGTTCACCCTCTTCTTTGGCGTGATCTTTGGCGGCGTGGGCGGCGAGCAAGACCCGCGCCTACCGGTCGGCTTCATCGACCAGGACGGTGGCGGCGTCCTTAGCCCCCACCTGCTCGATCTGCTGGACGCATCGGACGCCATTCGCCCGGAGGTATCGGACGAATCCATCGAGCGTGCGGAGAAAAAGGTCAGTGACGAGGACTGGGCTGCCGCCGTGATCGTCCCCGCCGGCTATAGCGAGAGTGTCCTGCGCTCTGGCGAAGGACACGCCCTCGCCGGGGAAGAGGCCGCTCTGACAATCATCGTCGATGGCTCCACCGCCGCCGGTGCGACGGCTCTAAACGGCGTGCAGACCGCCGTCACGCGTCTGCGGGGGGCGGCCAAAGCCGCTCAACTCAGTGCCAGGGCCTTGGAATCCCAAGGCAAGTCTACCGACGAACCATTCCTGGCAAACGCGATGAGCGAGGCCATAGAGGCGTGGCGCGAGCCGCCGCTGACGGTCAGCGTGGCGCAGTCGGGCCTCGCCGCAGAAGAGGATGAGGAAAAGTCGGTAATGGCGACTTCCTACGGCCAGTCCTCACCGGGCATGATGGTCCAATTCTCTATCGCAGGCTTGATCGGCGCGGCCAACATTCTGGTGCTAGAGCGCAAGTCCCGCAGCCTGCAACGGCTGCTGACGACGGCCATCTCGCGGGTGGAGATCATCCTGGGGCACTATTCGACCATGTTCGTGATGATCTTTGCGCAGCTTGCCCTGCTGATCGGGTTTGGACAACTGGCACTTGGAGTGGATTACGCACGCGAACCTGTTGCCATACTGCTGCTGGCGGTGACGATGTCCTTATGGACGGCCAGCCTGGGGCTGCTGATCGGCGTTCTGGCCAAGACGGAGGAACAGGCCGTCATCTTTGCCATGATCCCTATGTTCATCCTCTCGGCGCTGGGCGGGGCGTGGATGCCGTTGGAGGTCACCGGCGAGGCGTTCCAGACCATCGGCCACCTCCTGCCCACCGCCTGGGCAATGGATGGCATTCAGAACATCATCGTTCGCGGCCTGGGGTTGGAATCGGTACTGCTCCCGGCGGGCATCATGCTGGCCTACGCGATCGTGCTCTTTGCGCTGGGGGTGTGGCGGTTCAAGTTCGAATAGCCACACGAGAAACCCGTTTTCTCAAAGAAAACGGGTTTCTTTCATCTATACGCCCGGATCGCCAGCCCTGAAGTCACACCGCTGAAGACGCTGGATAGCATCACCTTCTCCGGGCCGAATATGCGCCCCATCATCTCAATGAAGCACGGAATCTGCGCCGAGCCGCCGGTGCGCACGACGGCGTCGATCTCGCCAACGGCCAGGCCGGAGCGTTCCACCGTATCCAACAGGCAGCTCCCAATGCGCATGGTGGCGTCGGCGATGAGCGCCTCGAACTGCGCCCTCGTGATCGGCTGCCAAAGGTCGATGTCCTCGCCGGCGAGCTGGATCGTCGCAAAGTGGGCCGTAGAAAGGGCAATCTTGGCCCGCTCAACCTCG
>CAZWPV010000521.1:0-2388 GCA_964635485.1 uncultured Anaerolineales bacterium | reverse complement strand
GGCACGAATCCCCACGGCGGCAGGAGCGGGGCCAGCAGCACGACCAGGCAGGCGCAGCGCCCGGCGTGACCGGAGGGAAAGGCGTGGCGGTCGAATCGCGAGTAGAACCCTGTGCTTTCGCCCGGCGGGCGGCGGCGGCGGAAGAGCCACTTGAGGGCGGTGGTCGCAGCGCCTGCAGTGAGCGTTCCGAGGAGCACACGTCCGCCAAAGCCCCACCAGGCGGCGCCGCCCCAGATGAGGGCCACGGCCGCACCTGCCAGCCAGAGGGGGCTATCGCCGCTGTGAGCGGCGACGAGGGCCAGCAGGCGCAGGAAGCATGCCTGGCGGGGGATGGCTAGGCGCGCCGAGAGTTCCCGGTCGAGGGCAGCGAGCCGGTGCAAGATAGTCCCTCACTGTACAGCTCTAGCTGCACGGGCTTCCAACTCGGCGCGGACGATCTCCAACTGGAACGGCTTGTCCACGTCCATCCCCACCTCCGCGTAAGGGAAGGGGACTGCCCGCGCGCGCACCTCAAAGATCTTTTCCGCGTGTCTTTCAGCTTCGGCAAGGGATAGGCGGCGGGTGAGGAGCCTGAGGAATACGGCGGGGCCGAGCATGCTCGCCTGCCGCAGGGCACTCTTGCGCGCCGTGGACAGCTTCTTCATCAGCTCTTGATGATCGAAGTTGACACCGGGACGGAAGAACGATACATCCCCACCGGCAAATTCTCCATCGCGCAGATGGACGTAGCTGCGGCGTGATTCGGGGAAGCGGGTCTCCATCACCGCGCGCTCGACGATGCCGTAGTACACCTCGTGGTCTGTGCGGAGACACTCTTCGATAAACTCATTTATAATGGTCGGGGTGATGGTGGGAACGTCGGAGCCGCAGAGGAGCACCGCGTCTATATCATAACGGTTCAGCGCGTACTGGATGCCGGAGCTGGCGTTGGCCACCAGATCTCCTTCGTCGGGCAGATATTCGACGGGCACCGAGAATTGCAACCCCAGGCTCGGGTCGAGGGCGACGATGACGACGTGCTCGACGTAGCGCGACCCGGCCAGGGCATCCACCACGTGGGCGACCATCGGCTTGCCGGCGATGGGGATGAGGGCCTTGGGGCCTCCCTGCACGTACTCGGCCAGCGGATCGTTCTCCTTTGGGCTCCAGCCGGCGGTTACCACCGCCGCGACCGATAGTTGTTTGTCCATCTTGAGCTCCTGTGTTCAGTGGTATGGCGCATTGTACCATAACCTGCCCGCGGAGCAAGACGATCTGTCGTACATCTCTAGATGAACGAAAAAGCCCGGCGCAATGGGCACCGAGCTTGTGATGAGAGAACGCACGCTATTCAACCGGCCTTGGCTGCCAGGTGGGCTCTGTGCCGTAGGTCAGGAGCTCGGGTTCCTCCCCCATCTCACGGTCGAACAGGTAGATACCCATCTCGGGCCAGTTGCCCCGACGGAAGAGCAGCCAGCGCCCTTCGGCCGACAGGGAAGGGTTCCAAGCTTCACTCTGGAACTCCGCAGGGAGGAGAGCCTTCAGCGCGTCCTCGTCAAAGGCGAGGGGGATGTCCGCAGCAGGCTGCGGCTCGCCGCCTGCGTCGGGGTCGATCGTCCACCGGGTGGGAGCGCCGGCGGGTGCATCCCCCTCCCAGTCGGACCGGTCGTAGAGCACCCGCCCATCGGGCAGCCAGGCGCGCGGAAAGTAGGAGGACTCGTACGTGCCCTCCATGATGACGCGCGGTTCCCGCTGGCCGATCTCCAGCACGGCCAGGCTGACGGCGTCGCCGAGCTCGTCGGGGTGCTGCTCCTCCAGGGGCTGGCGGATGCCCAGCACCAGGCGCTTGCCGTCGGGAGACCAATAGGCGCGGCCGATGACGCCGAGGTTGTGTATGGCTTTCTCGGTGGCGGCCTTGACGACGTATGCGCCGCGCGCCATGCTGGTGCCGTGGTCGAGGAGCAGGTAACGCCCGTCGGGCGACCAGGTGATCTCGCCCAGCGTCTGGTAGAACCACTCTTCGGTGATATCGAGCGCCAGCGGCGAGGCACTTGCGCTGTCAAGCGAGTAGAGCATCACCTGCCCCGGCTCAGGCGGCGCGTCCTCCCGAAGGACGTAGGCCAGCGTGCGTCCATCGGGCGACCATGCGGGCGAGGAGGCGACCCCGCTGGTGGTCAGGCAGGTTTCGCTGCGTTCGCTTGGCTCTATGAGGCACAGATAGTCTTCCTGGTCGATGAAGGCGATCAACTGTGCGGGTGTGGCGACCGTCGGCGTGGGTGGCTCGGTCGGTTCTGCGGTTGGTGGCGCAGTCGGAGGGGCGGCTGTCGGCGGCATGGCTGTCGGCGGTGTCGTCGGCGTCTGGCAGACGCAGGCTGCCAGGAGCAGCACCAGGGCTATTTCTAAACCCGG
>CAZWPV010000520.1:0-2389 GCA_964635485.1 uncultured Anaerolineales bacterium | reverse complement strand
GGGGGGGGGGGGGGGGCCCCCCCCCCCCCCCCACCCCCGCCCCCCGGTTTATTGAGGAGATACATTTCAAGCCACCTGGCTATTCTTTGCTAGCTGCCGAAGTCGCATAGTCCAGCGCCAGGGCCGCCAGCGTCGCCAAAACCGAAAGCACGCTGGCATCGTCGTCGGTGAACTCGTCGCTGGAGCGCTTGTTGAGCACCTCGAGTACCCCCAACACCCTGCCCCGCGCGATCAAAGGCACCGCCAATAACGATTGGGTCACAAAGCCAAAACGCTCATCGACCTCGGGTAAAAAATAGGACACACCCCGCACGTCGTTAATCACCATCGGCTCGCCGCTTTCGGCCACTTGACCGGCGATACCCAGACCTCGATCAAAGCGGTACCCCTCCAACATCTGGCGCACAGCACCATGCACCAGCACGAACACCATCTCGTCGGTCTCTTCGTCGACCAAGATCAGTGACCCATCCTCTGCATCTAGCAAATCCAGGGCATAGACCATCGTCTCGTCCAGCAAGTCCAGGACATCCTGCTCGGGTGTAAACTCCTGAACGGTTCCCTGGAATTCTTGCAAAGCTCGCATGTACCGACGCAAGGCATTGGCCTCTTCGGTCAATACATCGTTCTCCTCCTTGAGCCGCGAGCACTCTTGTTGGAGAAAACGTACAAACTGAGCATCCTTCTTGGCCATAGCGCCTCCTCACTATCAGGCTGACAGGGTTTTTATCACGTACAGCGCCTGCCACGTGATCCACTTGCTGGGCCGACGGCGCTTCTCCAACGATGTCCACATGCGGCTGTTGTATGGACTGTTGCCGTTCCAACGCCAGTCGCTGCTGGCTCGATCCGCCAGCCACTCCACCGCCTTGCGAAAGGTGGGCTTGGCCCCCAACTGCCCCAAGTCGGCCAGGGCGCGCAAAGTGAAAAGCACATCGCTCTGGTAAAATAAAGGGAAAGAGACCTTGTCCCACAGCTTATGGCGCGCACCGCTGCTGGGATAATTGCCCTCACGCAGCTTGAAGCGGCCCAGAAAGCGCACGCCGCTTTCGATGGCCTCCTGGATCGCGCCGTCACGCTCTTCGGCGGGCATCTGCCCAAACCCCCACAGCGCCCGCGCCCCGCCCCAGGCGCAGGGCAGGTCGCCGTTGTTCTCACAACACCACTTGCCCGCCGCACCCGCCTGCGCCAGCTCCGCCTCGAACCCGCGCACCCGCTCGTCTGCCGCGTGTCCCAGGGCGTGCAGGTAGCCAATCAGGTTGCCGTGGAAGCAGGGCCAAACCGTGAAGCGCTCTGCGTCCCCCACCTCCTCGATCATCCGTTGGCAAGCGGCGGCGATACGCTCATCGCTTCCATCAGCAGCGAGTTCGGCCAGCAGGAGCAGTTGCCAATGGGTGGACGTGTACTTGTAGGTGTAGTAGCTGCGCTCTCCCTCCCAACGACCATCTCCGGCGTAGCGGGAGAGAATCTCGACCGCCGGCCCGCTCTCCATGATCGCCTGCCGCGCCTCGACGACCTCGTCCTCGTCCTCTGCCCGGTCGAGCAGCTTGGTCAGCGTCCAATAGCGGACCGATGGCGCGTCGCGCTCCATCAACCAGGGGATGACATCCGAGTAGAGCACCTGGATCCAGTCCACGATTCACTCCCGAGGATACTGTACATCAAGCAGGCACGATTGTCAACCCGCAGGCCCAAGGGCGATTGCATTTGGAGATCGCCCGGCGAATAAATTCGCGGGCTACGGCCGAAAGCCTTCAGTTTCGGGCCAAAAGCCTGTGACTTTTGGATGACCAAGCCCGCCTGCGCGGGCTGGTAGCGCAGTTGTGTTAGTCGCCGCAGGGCGACTTTGGGAATATAGCGCGCGGTTTCAACCGCCGCGCAGCTAAATGCAATTGACCTACAGGCCCAGGCGATCAGTGCAATCCGTGGCTAGTCATGGCAGAATCCACTTCGGGCAGAAGGCGTCCGGTAGTGAAAAAAGGAGACAACCGCTTTATCAGGAATCAGGCCTGCCGATACAGCCATTCCGTATCGCCAATCGTGATGCGATCGCCATCGCGTAGTGGATGCGGCTGGAAAATGCGCACACCGTTGACGAACGTGCCATTGGTGCTACGCAGGTCTTGGATTGAGTGTCCCCCTCCCTGAAATCGAATCTCGGCGTGATGGCTAGATGCCGAGATACCGTAGAGCAATATGTCGTTACCCTGGGGCGCGCGTCCGAGTCTTATCACCGGCTGGGACAAGGCAAACTGGGAGGGCTGCGCCTGCCCTTGGAGCAAAGACAATGTGGCTACCCGGGCGAATTGACCCGGCATAGGATACGTTGGGGGAAACGCTTGAACAGGAACACGTCGCTTCGGACGCGACACCCTGACCAAAAACACCA
>CAZWPV010000519.1:0-2392 GCA_964635485.1 uncultured Anaerolineales bacterium | reverse complement strand
GCACGCCGACGACGGTGGAATCCTTGCCCGCCTCGGTCAGGATATCCCACACGCGTTTCTCGTGGATGGCGTTGCCTGTGGCGATGGTCATGCGGTCGTAGGAGTAGTCGGCCCGGTTGCGGAAGCCGTAAAAGCCCAACATGCCGGGGTCCTTGCTGGAGAGCATCGACGTCCAAGCCGGGACGGTAATGCAGGGAATGGAGCTGGAGAGCGGCCCATAGATGCCCTCGTCGATCAGGCGGCTCAGGTTGGGCAGTTGATCCTTCAGACCCAGGGAGCCTTGGGCACCGGTATTGAACATCACCGGCGGCGGGGCGCAGTCCAGACCAAAGACGAGCACCTTGCGGCCTTTGTTGCGGCGGAATAGTTTGAGCATTTTGTCAGTCCTTTTCGGTTTCAGGTTAGCAGACACCGGGGAGGATTGTACCACGCTGCAAGGGTGTGTCAAGCAGAAGCAGCGGTGCGCGCCAACCATGAAAACGCTACTCGACCTTTACCTCTCCCAAGAGCACCCGGTCGGCGGCCTCCTCTGACGAATCCGTCGCAATGGGCAGTCGCTGCTGCCAATTCGGCGGGGGGTAGAGGCCCAACATGGCGCGGTAGGAGCCGGAGGGTGTCTTGGCCTCGACCGGCACGAGATGCACCTGTACGAAGCGGTCGCCGGGCTGGAGGCCATCCGCCCGCACGCTCAGCCAATCGACCTGCCCCCAGATGTCCGTCCCATCCGACGTGAGGTGCACGAAGGCGACGACGGGCGTGGGGTCGGCGGCCAACACCTCCCAGTAGGTGAGCATGCGCAGTTGGCCGCCCGGCTGCACCACCGCCTCCTGGAGTTCAGCGCCCAGCAGGGCGAAACGACCGTCAAAGACGAGGGGCAGCTTCGGCGGCGGGAGATGCGCGCCTTCCGATGACCACGCCATGGGCAGAGGCTCCAGCGCGTTCAACCTCTCCTCGAAGGCCGTGGGGGATTCGACGCGAAAGGCCGTGAAATCGTCGTGGCCGGTGGGTATCAGCTCCGCATCTGCAAAGAACAGCTCCTCCAGCTGCGGATCGAACGCCTGCGGGCCTAGAGGGTCGGCGGGGAAGTAGTAGGTGACGGGACCTTCACCCGCTGGCCAGACCCAGCCCCCAGCGGGGTTGAACCAGCGCACGGCCAGATCCTCCCGGCGCAGCGTGAGATCGGAACCGACGGCGTTCCAGGGGTGCCAGTAATCGACGTAGGGCGCGCCGACGGCCACCGGGCCGACCGGGTCGCCTGCATCGAGCTCGCGGGCGATGGCGGTGACGCCGCACTGGTGCAGTCCGCATACTTCCGGCGCGTTGGCCCAGGTGACAAAGTAGGCGTGGCAGGAGAGCGCGCCGTGGAAGGCAATCGTCGCCGCCGCCAGCAGGGGCGCGATCCACCGCTTCCTCTTTGCGAACACGCGCCACAGTGCGTCCAGCCCCAGCGCCAGCAGGATGTAGGCCGGTGACTGGGCGGCGATGGCGTGGGAAATACTGGCCGGCGGCTCTGCGATCATCGCGGGGACGGTGGACACGCCAAGCCACAACAACAGCAGCGCGCAGCGCATCCGCCGCCACCGCCGGACACAGTCCACCACACCGACGACGAAACAAGCGGCAGCCAAGGGCTCAAAGATCGGACGGCCGTAGACGTTGTAGAGCCAGTCCTTCTGACCCTGCCAGACAAACATCCCCAGTGCACGCACCGCCAGGTTGAGCATCGGCATTGGGTCGCCTGCCTGGAGCGCTGTCCAGGCGCCGGCCAACTGCTCGACGCGCTGCTCTGTCCCCGGCTGCCCGTAGACGACGTAGAGCAACGGCGCGGCCAACAGTCCGCCGAGAAGAATCACCACCAAAAGTCCCCACCACGCACGCTTGAAATCGGGGCGGTGAAACAGAAACAGGTAGAGAACAAGAACGGCCGGCAGCAATGGGAACGCACGGGCAGCCATGTAGGTGTAGAACATGCCGCCCAGGCAGACGCCGCTCAGTACAAAGTCCGGGGGGGACGAACGATCGATCCCTCGCTGGAGGAAGTAGACCATCAGACAGGAAAACGGCACGATGGTAATCCCGCGCAGGCCGTCGCGGCTGTAAAAGACCGACCAGAACGAAACCGCCAGCCCTGCCGCGGCCAGGACGGCAACGCGAGAGCCAAAGAGACGCCGTGCCACCAGCCAAGTCGTGAGCACGCCTGAAAGGCCGAACAGTGCGGCGGGCAGGCGCAGGCTCCAGTCACACGCCTTTGTCAGGGCGATAGAGGCCGCTTGGGCGTAGTGGAAAAGCGGCTCGTGCCCCCACGATTCGGGGAAATAGATCGGAAACTCACCAGTGAGCACGCGCTGGGCCATGCGATAGTTGAGCAGCTCATCGTAGCGCAGACCCGGCG
>CAZWPV010000518.1:0-2396 GCA_964635485.1 uncultured Anaerolineales bacterium | reverse complement strand
ATCTGCGCTAACCTAGCCCTGCAGTGGCGAGCGCTCAGAAATGGCCAAAGTCGAGCACTGTGCACTGGACACAAAGTCTGCAATTGTGTCCAGTAATAGCAGCGATGCTGGCAGCCGCGATACAGGTTCATGTTGTACTTGAGGCCGAACCAGGTATCGGGCTGCTTGACGTGCGAGAGCAGGACTTTGGCCTGTATCTCCTTGATCATGACAGATCGTCAAGGACGTCCCTCCGTCCCCCAGATCTACGGGTATGGAAATGGGATCCAGTCGTTCAAACCGCCCTCACCCAGAGACGTTTCAGTGCCGTCATCCAGATTGACGACAAACATCTCCACGGCGTCCTTCCCTGTATAAAGGGTGTAAGCAAGCTGTGAACTATCGGGAGAGAAAGCAGCATTGATGCCATCCTCAATCTCGTGAACGACTTCGCCGGAGACAGTATCGATGACGAACAACGTGCCTTTCCACTCCGCACCACTTGAGCTTTTAGGACGCTCAAGGCTAAGTGCAAAAGCCCAGCGACTATCCGGGGAAAAACCGAAACGAAAACGGTCTACATCAGACACGATCGTCTCACGCTCATCGGTCGTCAGGTCAAGGAATTCTATGTGCCGCCCGTCGTCGTCAGAGAGATCCAACAGAACGTATTGCCCATCCGGAGACAGTGCGCCCGACGGCTTCGACGTTGAGCCCCTGGTGGAGGCCAGCTCTTGCTCCTCGCTGCCATCCAGCCCAGCCAGGAAGAGCGCCCAAGTGGTGTGCGCACCAGAGGCGTAGATGATGTGTTCCCCGTCGCTCTGCACCGAGCTGTAGCTGGCATCATCTGGCAGCGACAACCGCTCCAAGTCGGTCGAATCCGCTTCGGCCATGTAGACCTCTGTATCGTCATCCTCCCTCACACTCACCAGCAGTTGCCCGCTAGCCAAAAGCCCGAAAGTGATCGAGTCGCCTTCTTTCAGTAACGCGTTCGAACCCTCTTCCCGATCGAACACATACAACGCCTCCTCGTCACCATCATCCAGCGTAATGACTGTAAAAAAGACGTAACGGCCACTCGGGCTGAAGCGGCCGGCAACATCCACCGCGTTCCGCACCAAGTCGGTGACCCTGCCATCCGGTTCGGCCAGAGAAAGGCTCGGCCAGCCCTGCAACGGGCCAAGCATCATCAAGACGGCCCCATCGCTGGCAAACTGAAGATCCCCAAATGCAATCCCAGTACATCCGCTGCCCATCATAGAACCGTCCGGCTCCATCGCGCCCAAGACCAAGCTATCGCCCCCCCACCGCTTGAAAGTCAGCATTCCCTCTTCACCCGGTGGCTCCAGTTCCCCAAAATCGCACGAGGATGACATGTGCCCTTCCTCGACGCCGATCTCTGTGGTATACGGGATATCTGACCTCGCTCCGACCTCGAACTGAACAGTAGGAGCGCGTCCATATTGCAGATCAAAGGGCTCATCAATCTGGTCATCGGGAACAACATAAACCAGGGTGAAGGAACTCGTCCCACCTTCCATGTGGTACCACGTCGAAAAACTGCACCCCACACAGAAAATCCTGCCATCGAAACCGGCCGCCTCAGCGGTGTGGATCTCTCCTGATGAATCGATGACTGCAAACTCTTTCGTCGAGATATCCTCAATCGCAGCCGGGTCAAGAGCGCGGAGCAAAACATCAATCACCAAGAAGGCGCGTCCTGCTTTGGGCGTATAGGTATTCCCACCGATGATCTCGGTAATCGAAGCCTCCTCCTGCGCATCCTGAATCGTAAGCTGCCACTTATCGACAGTGATGGGCATTCCAATACCGCTGGAGGGAACAGGCGTGGGAGTAGGCGTGGGGGTAGGGGTAGGCGTGGGGGTAGGGGTAGGCGTGTGCGTAGGCGTGGGCGTGGAGGTCGGCATGATGACAGAGGTAATCGGGGTACAGGCAAATGAGGCCGCAACCAACAGAACGATGACCATCAAGGAAAGCACGGTCCTTCGACTCGGACGGACAGATACTGGCACGTTCATCTTTTTTTCTCCTCTCATTCAAGTCTGTCAAGGTGGACGCGTTCAAGCATGATAGGGAAACTCGCCAGGACAAGTATAGCATGGCAGAAAAAGCGCGTCAAACACACCAATCCGCGGGATACCGCAATAAGTGTATATAGGTAGAGCAGCGCTGATGAAGGGGTGGGAGGCTGACCGATGGGTTGAACGAGTTTTTCGCCAGCTTTTTGGGCCAAAGTGGGGCAATTGGCGCAATAAGTCGGCCTGAAGTGCCAGGTGGGAGCGCAATAAGTCGGCGCTGGGATTGCAGCTTGCGTCTCCGGCGAGGTTGCGGGAGCAAGGAGACGGGTGAAGCAGGAGCGTGGAAGGGCGTGAGCGGGTCAAAATCCGGTCACCAGG
>CAZWPV010000517.1:0-2413 GCA_964635485.1 uncultured Anaerolineales bacterium | reverse complement strand
TGCAGGAACGGGCGGATGAATTGTCACTGCTGCGTGAGTTGTTCCCCGGCGGGGTAGAGCAACAGATCGTTGGGCGCAACGGGGAGGCTTTGTTCACCGTCTATCGCGTGGATTCAGTAGTTGTACAGCCATCGACAGGAGGAGATTTACGGTGAATCGAAATCGCGTGGTATCTCGTGTGCTTTTGATTGCCGGGCTGGTGCTCGCGTTTCTGGGGCAGCTCTATTTCACCTATCGCCGCGAGTTCTGGCGGGACGGTGTCCTTTTCTGGTGTGTGTCTCTGATCCTGTTCTGGATCCTGTGGAGGCGGTTGAGGCAACGAGGGCCGGCACGTCGGGGAAGTGGCAATCGGTGGCAGCTTTCCCGGTGGCTGTCGTGGGCGGTGAAGAACCCGTGGCGTGTGTTGGCCTTGCTGGGAGGGTCGGGCCTGTCTTTGCTGGTGGGCTGGTGGGCGTGTGGAATGTCCCCAAGAGCTGGGTTTGCGGGTGCTTTCTGGGCGTGGGCGATTGGCGTGGCCTGGTTCTTGATGGCGTTTGTCCCGGCCGTGTCGGTCAAGCAGACGCTGCTGAAACTGGGCCGGCGGCTCCGCAGGCGGCGGCTCGAGTTGGTGGCTTTGGCGTCGCTTTTGTTCGTCGCGCTGCTCGTGCGTGTCGTCGACCTCGAGCACATCCCCGCCAACCTGGGCGGTGACGAGGGGACACAGGGGCTGGCGGCGCTGGAGCTGATGGGGCCGCCGATGGACAATCCCTTTTCGACCGGCTGGTACAGCGTTCCTACGATGTCGTTCCTGGCCTACGGCGCGGTGATGAAAGTGGTCGGGCCCACGGTAACGGGCTTGCGCATGCTGTCGGTACTGATCGGCACGACCACGGTGTTGACCACGTTTCTGCTGGCGCGAGAGCTGTGGGGTTGGAAGATCGCATGGATTGCGGCGGCAGCGCTCGCCTGCGGCCACTACCACATCCACTTTAGCCGCCTGGGGTCTAACCAGATCGGCGACGGGATCGTCGTCACGTTGGCGCTGTGGCAGTTCGTGCGGGGGATGCGCTCGATGCGGTCGCTCAACTTTGCTCTGGCGGGGGCGGTCGTGGGGTTGGGCTGGTACGGCTACTTTGGCGCGCGCTTGGTCGGCATCATCGTGGCAACCTATCTGCTCTGGCTGTTCGTGACAAATCGCCGTTCCTGGTCGCTGGTCGCATTTGTCAGGCGTTACGGGCGCTTGATGCTCGTTTTTGGGGCGGCCGCGCTGGTCGCCGCCGCCCCGCTTCTGCTATACTACGCCGCGCATCCCGACGCGATGGCTGCGCGGGCGGGACAGATCACCATTCTCTCACCCGGCTGGCTGGTACACGAGCAAGCGTATTATGGACACAGCAGCGCCCGGATACTTTTGAGGCAATTTTGGAAATCGATCACTGCCTTTCATTACACGCTCGATCCTACGTTCTGGTATCGTTCACCTATCCCATTGCTCGATATCCTGAGCGGCGTGTTGCTTCTCTTTGGAATGGTATGGAGCGTGGCGCACTGGCGTCGGCCCGGCAGCGGTCTGCTGCTGGTGTGGTTCTGGTCGGCCCTGATTCTGGGGTGGGTTCTGACGGAGAATCCTCCCAGCAGCCAGCGTTTGATCATCATCACGCCGGCCCTGGCCCTTTTGGTTGGCCTGGGGATGAGCTGGTTGATGGAGTTGGGCCAGCGCGTTTTGGGCAAGGGACGGCTGCTGGGTTGGGAGGAGATAGCCGCTCTGGTGCTCGTGTTGGTAGCCCTCCTGAACTTTTACCATTATTTTATCGTCTATACTCCCACACGAGCTTACGGAAATCCCACCGCCGAGGTCGCAACGAGGTTGGGGCGCTACCTGCGCCAGCAGGACGACGGTTACATCGTGTACTTTTACGGCCCGCCGGCGGTGTACGTGGACATCGGGAATCTGCATTTTCTCGCGCCGGACGTCGAAGGCGAGGATGTGTACCCGCCGGGGGAGGGGCGGGCCTTGGAACCCGACGTCTCCAGCGGCGCGCGGTTCGTCTTTCTTCCGCATCGCCTGGGTGAGTTGGAGGCCGTTCGTGAGCAGTTCCCCGGTGGGCAGAAGCGAGACGCATATTCTACGGTCGATAAACGGCTTTTGTACGTGCTTTACGAGGTCGCCCCGCGCTAGCTCTTTGAGGGCGCAGGCTTGGACAAATTGGAGGTATCTTCTCAATAACTGGACTCTGGCAAATTTCAGGTTTGAACGAGCATAAACCACTATGACACAAAGAAGATCTGCCCCTGAGGGGCATCTAGCTGGCAAAGTGAAGCCAGGCCCAAGCCACACAGCCTTGGCCCTCAACAAGCCTACGTTGGCTCAAGAGCGTAGTACTATATCAGGAAAGCACGGGCACGGCGACGAAACGCTGCAGCACTATCTCGA
>CAZWPV010000516.1:0-2414 GCA_964635485.1 uncultured Anaerolineales bacterium | reverse complement strand
CCTTGGCCCGGCGCACCAACTCCACGACGCCGGGGTGTGCGCAGCCGGTGACGATGACCATGCCGCTCGCAGTCTCCACCGCCAGCGCCTGCTCGACGAGACGTGACCCCACCTCGCCGGTTGTGTGGATGCCGGGTCGGATCTCCACCGGTCCCTCCACCTCGACCAGCGTGGTGATCGCGCGCACGTCCGCCTTGAACCGCCGTGGGAACGAGTGGGGCACATAGACCGTCGGGCGGACGCCCGTGTTCAGCAACCCGGACAGCCCGCCGGTGTGGTCGCCGTGGGCGTGGGAGAGGACCACCGTCCCTATCCCCAGCGGGTCAACGCCCATCCCCTCCATGTTGGAGAGCAGCCTCTGGGCATCCCCGCCGGTATCAAAGAGGAGATCATCGCCCACCAGGCAGGCAAATCCCCACGCAGAGGCCAGGTTGGGGTCCAGCGTCTCGTTATCGTAAACTATGGTAAACCTCATCGCGTCACTCCTTTCAGCCTCCTCTGCGCCGGCGGCGTGCCTGGCGTCCCCGGCCTCCCCGGCCAGCAGCGCCCCCGCTTTCAGGCGCGGACGAGGTCCTCGCGGCAGGCGACCCTGCCCCCGTGGACGGCCGCGTCAGCCAGCGCTCCACGGCCTGGACCAGCGCTCTCCCAGCCTTTGCCAGCAGCCCTACGCCGGTAGCGACGGCGACGGCGCCGGCGGTCTCCGCCAGCGGACTGGGCTGCCGGATAGTCAGGGCCGGTCGCTCCGGGACGGGGACGAGTTCACCCCGCATCACGGGCTGGATGGCGCCCTCCGGGCAGGCATCTATGCAAGCCTCACAGCCGATACACGCCTCCTCATCGACGCGCGCCTTGCCGTCCACCAGCGCCATGGCCCCGACGGGGCACACGTCCACGCACGCGCCACAGCCCGTACAGCGAGCCACATCTATCCATACCTTTTGTCTTTCCATCATCTTATCTCCTGACATTCAACTCGGACGACCGGCCTTGGGACATCAAGCTGTCCGACAGCAATCGCTTAAAGCGGTCGAGAGTGATGGGATGGAACTCGACCTCCAGGCCGGTCCAATCGAACAGCTCCAGGATCTCCTCGGCGTGCTCGGCCATGTACTCGTCGGCGAGGCCGAGACTATCCAGGACGATGATCTTGTCATAGAACCCGGGAAAGTTGGCGTTGGCGTCGGCATCGTCCCACCCGAAATACGTCTGGTAGACCGTCTTCCAACTCTTGAGCCAGCCCGGCGTGAACCACAAGAGCTTGTCCTGCCTCCCGCCGCTGATGCGTTGCCGGTCCTCGAAGCCGGCCAGCATGTCGTAGCCGTATTCCCCCTGCACCCTGACGATCCCCTGGCCTGCTGCCTGCAAGATCGAGTCCACCCGCTTGAGCGGCTCGTCTACGCTGACGTAGCACTTTTTCCCATACACGACGATGATTCTGTGGTCGGGGCAGTCCTCTCTCGCTTGATCCAGTCTCTTGAGAAGGTGCTCCTCCAGCCTATCTGTCAAAGCGTGCAAGCCCGGCGGTGTGAAAAGGATCCGGCGCGGATTCAGAAAACCGCTCTCCGCCAGGTGGGTCATCTCCGGGTGCAGCATCCCGCAGGAGATGATGCAGCGGTCCTCGAATGTGGATTCGTTCACTTCAGCCATCGCTTCGCCTTTTCTGGAGGCGCACGGCCTCCAAGTACTCGATCAATCTGATCAAGTACTAACCGCTCAACGTTCAGGTGGGGCCGGAGCGGCAGGAGCTGCGTACGCTGTCGCTGCTGCCTGCCCCACCAACGCCGAACAGCGATACAGCCTTCTTCACCTTCTGACTCCCACACTTTGGACAGGTAGGATTGGCTTTCTGTGAAGGTGAACGCACAAAAACCTCAAAAAGCTCGTCACATTCTCTACACCGATACTCGTAGATTGGCATAAGCCTCCTTCAGATAGCCTGTTCCCTTCCCAGCGTCTCTGGCACTGTGGCCAGCAGAGGAACTCTAAATAGAAGGTCGAAAACTATAGGAACGATAAAGACGTACATAGGGCCAAGCTCCCTCCATATAAGCCCCCCAATGATGGGGGCGGGAATTGTGACCAAACCCGTAAACAGGCTCAGCAGTCCTCCCCACCTTCCTTGCTGCTCAAGCGGAACAAGTTCCAAGGTCATGGCGCTCGTAGCACCCGTGGAGATGGAGTAAAACGCTAAAAGAGCCGCCGATGACACCAGCACAATCGGGCTGGGAGAAAAGGCGAGAAAAAGGTTAGATGCATACCACAGTGGTGTGAGCAAATAGATGACGCGCTTTCTCCCGATTCTATCCGCCAGCCGGCCCACAGGAATACCGAAAACGAGTTGCGCTGCAACTGTAGCGCCCGCCATGACGCCCAAAAGGTATTGATCCGCTCCCTTGATCTCGTGGGCGTATAGC
>CAZWPV010000515.1:0-2418 GCA_964635485.1 uncultured Anaerolineales bacterium | reverse complement strand
GGCTCCTGCGAGATGCGCATGATGCGCTGTACCTTACCTGCGGCGCGGCGCAGCCTCCGTTCCATGGAGGGCGGCAGCGGTTCCTCCTCGGCTTGCGCGGCGAGTATGGCCTGTTTCTCCTCTGCCTCCAGCATGTCCGATTCCAACGCCAATTCCTCCATCGTAGGCTCCCGGCCCAACTCCTGGATCATCTGGCGCTGTAGGCGGAGCAGCCGGTTGATGGTATCGACCATGTGTACGGGGATGCGGATCGTGCGCGCCTGGTCGGCGATGGCGCGGCTTATCGCCTGCCGAATCCACCAGGTGGCGTAGGTCGAGAATTTGAACCCCTTGGTGTGGTCGAATTTTTGTGCCGCCCGCAGCAGGCCGATGTTCCCCTCCTGAATCAGGTCGAGAAGCGAGATGCCGCGCCCCAAGTAGTGCTTGGCGACGTTGACGACCAGTCGCAGGTTGGCCCGCGTCAGCAATTGCTTGGCGTCCGCTGCCCGCTCGTCGAGGGTGGCCCAGGCCGCGGCGATGTTTTCACTTTCCGGCATCCTGCGTTTGATCGTGCGCGGCGATGGGAGCCTTTGTCGCTTTTCCCAGTTGGTTTGGAGCATGTCTAGTGTAGATTCGGGCAGCAGGTAGAGCAGGATCAAGATATCGAATAGATTGCTGGTGAGCGCTGTCCAGTTTCCGTCCTCCGATTCCGACCACCCCGATTGTTCCAGGAAAGTGTAGAGGTGGGATGGCATCTCGGGCATCGTCGTCCGGTAGAGCGCCTGGGCCTCCTCTATCAGAGCGCCCAGATCGGGGGTGGAAAGATTCAGTCGCTCACAGTTATCGACCACAGTCGACCAGGCTCCTTGCAGCGAGTCCAACAGGGCGGTCAGAACCTCTTGCTCTGTGGGCGGCCGCTTTTTTTGGTTGCCCAGGCGTGTCTGGAGACCTTTGAGGTGGATAGCGGCCTCCTGTTGTGTGGAGAGCCATATCTCCTGGTGTGATTCTAGGAGCGGCACGCGCCCGATCTCGCGCAGGTACATGCGCACCGGGTCGTTGGTAATTCCAAGCGGGAGCGTATCCGGGGTGCTGGTTGGGCTTTCTTCCTCTTCGATCTCTTCCAATTCATCGACGGAGGGCTCGTCCATCTCACCCAGATTGTCGGCGTCTTCCCGGTCCTCGGAATTCTCGAATACCTCTAGCAGCACCGATTTGATCTCTTCGATCGAAGACGGCGTGTACTCCTCCGGTGACTCGGTTATCTCTTCTTTTCGCGGCTCTTTCTTTTTGCTCATATGCGCTTGTGGTGCACGCTTTGCAAATTGGCGTACTCGCGACCCTCTTTTATCCCCAGCGCTGCGCCAGTGCCTGTTGGGTGCGCAGCAGAGTCTCTCTATACGCCCGCAGGGCCCCAACGTATGCCTCTGCCCGCATGTCGCCTTCCTCACGAGCTTCGAGGGTCAAAAAGCTCAGCTCCTGTCCTAACCGCTTGAGACTACGTTCTCGCAGCCTCAGCACCGTCAACGTGACGTCGCGCACCAGTTGCTCGTCGGCGAGGGTTGCTTGGTCGGGTGCGAGCAGTTCCTCCAGTCGGGCGTGCAGGTCTTCGGGCAGTTGCTCGCGCAGCGCTTCGACGGGAGTGAGATGGTCGGTCACCAGAAGCTCCTGCCACGTTTCGAAAACTGCCCGATTGCCGGCATCTTGGAAATCCTTTCCTTGCAGGGACTCTAAGCGGTTTGTCGAGAGCCTCTCATCGATCTGCGAGAGGAGGCCGGGGCGTTGCAAAAGCGCCGACAGGCAGTGGCTCTCCAGGTCGGCCTCCATACGTCCCTGCTGCTGCTGATCCTGGATGCTGACCGTGCCGGGCCGACGCCGCGCGGCTCGGCGTTCGACGCTGCGCAGACGGGTCAGCACCGATCGTGCGTCCACCTGCAGCGCCCTGGCGATCTTTTGGGCGTAATCCTCCCGCTCGACCGGGTTGGTCACCGCCCGCAGGATCGGCAGCAGCGTATCGACTACCTGGGCCTTGGCCTTGGTGTCGTCCAGGTCGATCCCCTCCAGCAACATCTGGAGGTAAAAATCCACCACCGACACCGCTCCCTCGACCAGCCCGGCCCAGCGCTGCGGTTCCTCGCGGATCAGATCGTCCGGATCCTGGCCTCTCGGCAGTCGCAGGACACGGATTTCTGCCCCCAAGCGCCCTTCGTATCCCACCAGCCCGCGCGGGTCAAAGACCGGTTCCCATTCCTGCTCCAGTGTCTCCTGTGCCACCTCGACGCCACGCAGCGTGGCATTGATGCCCGCCGCATCAGGATCGAGCGCCAGCACCAGGCGCTTGGTATAGCGCTGTAGCTGTCGCAGTTGCGCCTCGGTGAGCGCCGTGCCCATCTGCGCCACCACGTTGGAGAACCCCGCCTGGTGGGCCTGCATCACGTCCAT
>CAZWPV010000514.1:0-2419 GCA_964635485.1 uncultured Anaerolineales bacterium | reverse complement strand
GACCATCTCGACCCAAGTTTCCGCCAGGCCGTCTACCTCTGTATACCTGGTGATCGCGCTGCCGGCCCTGTCCCACTTGAGAAGCCCGCCGGGGGTGGCGATCCACAGATTGCCGTCGCGGTCAAAGGCCAGGTCGGTGACATGGCCGGTGGCGGTGTACGACGTCCAGCCGGGATGTGTGGACGCCGGGCTTGGGGCGGGCAGGTGCACGCGCTCGGCGGCGTGTGCTGGATAGGGAGTGGGCGCGAAGATGGTCTCTGCCCCGCCGCCATAGTAGGCCCGCAGCACGTCCTCGGCCGGCTTGCCGTGGGGTGAGTAGCCTTTGTCCTCAAGCCCGCCTTTCTGGGGATTGAGCTCCCAGTTCCACCAATAGATGCCCGCCAGCCAGGGTTGGCCCCACAGCACGTCCAGAGCGGCCTGGTAACCATCGGCCTGCTCCTGCAGGTCGAGGGGCAGATCATCCCAGTCCCACGGCGTCTTGATCGTCCCGTCTGCGCTGCGGTATCCGATCTCGGTGATCAACACCGGCTTGTCGTACTTTTCGGCCAGGCCCGCCATCGTCGTGACGTAGCCCATATCGACCCAGGCGGCCTTGAGTTCGTCCAGGGTGGGGTCGGTCTTTTCGGTGAGCACGTAGTAGGCGTCGATCCCGATAGAGTCCACCGCGTCCCACCAGGCGATGCCCACATCCTCGGTGCCGTGGTTGCCGGCGTAGGTGATGGGACCCGAAAAGCGCTCGCGCACGCCAGCCACGATTCCTCGCCAGTCGGCCTCGCGGTGGCTGGTACCTACGAGTTCGGTGCCGATGCAGAACTGGTCGATGTCGTGGGTTTGTGCAAGTTTCGCGTAGTGATTAATAAACGCACCATACGACGCGAACCACCCGCGCCACTGTGCCTCGCTCGTGAACGTCTCACCGATGTTCCCGCGCCAGTGATCGCGGTCGTTGCGCAGGTCGATGTGGGGTTTGAGCATCACCTTCAATCCGAGATCGTGGGCGGCGGCGATAGCGTGAACCAGCTCCTCGTCGGCGGGGGTCCTGGATGGATCGCGTGTGATCACGGTTGAGGTATAGGTCTGCTGATAGCCAAAGACGACGATGGCGACCCAGTTCGCGCCGGCGGCGGCCAGGTTTTTGAGCGAGTGGTCCGATTCCGGGGTTGAAAGCTGCTCCCGCGCCCAGGCGGTATAGTTCAGGCCCTTTTGGAAGCCCTGGGGCGCGTTGGGGATTGCGGGCATCTTTGGGCAGCAGGCGCCGAGCAGGAGCAAAGATGCGCAGAGGATGGACTTGACTCGTTGTTTCATGACGATGCAATTATAACACACTTGCGTCGCGGGCATGTGGTGGAGATGTCACAGGTTTGAAACGGCGTGTTACAGGCCTGTAACGTTTTTTGGCAGTGCGCTGTGGTATAATCACGTATGTATGCGTCAAAGATTAGGATTCTTCACAAGATGGTCCGTGGTTCTGGCCGTTCTTCTATTGGCGACAGCCTGCATGGCGTCGGACCCGGTTTCGACTTCGGATGTCCCCACATCTACGCTGCCTTCTGCACCGTCCAACAAGCTCGGCGTGCACCTGCTGCTGGATGACGGGCGCAACGTCTGGCCCACCGACGTGTGGTCGCTTCATTTGGAGTACGCCAGGCGAGCGGTTGGCGAGTGGGGCTATGTCACCCAACTGGTGTGCCAGGATGATCTCGACCCCGTCAGGTGGCAGCACTTTATGGACTTGTGCGCCGAGTTGCACCTGATCCCCATCCTGCGTTTGGCGACGACGTACGACCGGGACGCGGGTTGGTGGGAGCCGCCTCCGCGGGACGATGATGGCACCTATCGCACCATCGCGACCGAGTACGCCGAATTTGTGACGGGGTTGCACTGGCCTACGTTGGAGCACACTGTCGTCGTGGGCAACGAGCCCAACCACGGCAACGAGTGGGGCGGACGGCCCGACGCGGGGGCCTATGCGCGCTTCCTGATCGACGTGGCCGATGCGCTCCACGCCGCCGACCCTGGCGCACGCGTGCTCAACGCCGGTTTCGATCCCTACGCACCCAACACCGGCGGCCAACGCCTTGTCGGTGGGATGTATTACGTGGACGAGGAGACTTTTCTCGACCGGATGCACGCTGCCTACCTCGACGTGTTTGACCGTCTCGACGCCTGGACCAGCCACGCGTACCCGATGGGACCGTTCACGGAGGGGCCGTGGGTGCAGGCCTACCAGGTGGACTTGATCAACGACGCGGTGAACCCCGACCACGTCGAGCCGCCGCCGGGCGTCTACAACCGGGGCATCAATAGCTACGAGTGGGAGCTGTTCAAACTGTCCACGTATGGCGTGGAGCCGCTGCCGGTGATGATCACCGAGACCGGCTGGCGTCACGCCGAGTCGGTCGACCCGGGGGCAGTCGAC
>CAZWPV010000513.1:0-2428 GCA_964635485.1 uncultured Anaerolineales bacterium | reverse complement strand
GCGCGCCAGAATGTCGAACCAGGCCACGCCGGAGACGCTATCCATAGCGGTGAACAGAATGACGCAGGCAAAGGTCAGGATCAGCATGGGGGCCGGATTGCCGCCCAGTCCCAGCCACAGCGCCGCCGCGATGATCCAGAAGCCTACTCTTCCGCTCAAGCCGGCGAGCAGGTACGGCATCTTGCGCGGCTTGTCGTTGATCAGGCGGGCCACGGCCAGTTGAGGCAGCAGCCAGCTACCGTGAAAGGCAGCGCTGGATAGGCCGATCACGAGCGCTGAACCGGTCAGTTGCCCGACGAACCCAGGTATGATGCTATCGGGGTTGAAGAAGGTGAACGCCACGCCAAACGCGACATAGTCGAGTAAGAAGGCGGTGAAATTCTGGCGGTGATGTGGGGGCAGGATCTCGGGATTCGTGCTCACGGTGAAGAAGTGTACCACGAAGCGCCAAGCCGTCAAGCAGGTTGTCATTTGTGGGGAATCTTGGATAGATTGGCAGTCCGTCCAAGCTTTCGCGAGCCAAGATGGCTACTCTGTCGGCACCGGCAGCTCAGAGATGTCCCAAATCTTGAGATTATCCCACCGGGCTTCTAGGGGTTCGTCGCCGTTGTTCTGTATCTCCAGGCGGATTTGGCGTTCTTCAGCCGTGGTGTAGTACAGATCGGTGGCGAGGATTTGCCATTCCCCGTTCAGGGCTACCGCGATTTCGGATCCCTTGACGATAAGCTGAAGGTGGTTGGTCTCGTACTCGGGATTGAGGGACGGCTTGCGGATCTCGCCCAGGGGGGAACAGTCTTCGCCCATGCAGTGCACCATCTGCACCTGGCCTGAGTAGGGAATCAGCACACCGGAAATGTAGTCTTCTCCCCAGTACCACGAAATGCCCCAATATCCACTATCGCCGGAGGCAAATCGCCCGTCTACTTCCAGAACAAAGTCGGCAAGGGCCGGAAGCGATGAGGAATTGCCAGAAGTTGAATAGTCTGGGACCGCGACGATGACGTATTCTCCATCCTGGTACCCGGCCTCGACGTCCGTAGTCTGTAAGAGCGTCCAGCCGCTGCCGGGATCGCCAAAGTCGTCCGCATAGTCCGGCGGTCTATCGGCGATGGCGGCCAGGATGGGCCCGGCGAATGCGATGGCTCGCTCGTCGGCGGCCGGACGGGGGGTGGCGCTTGGTTGAGGCGTTGCGGTGGGCTTGGCGGTCGGCAAGGGGATGTCAGTCTCTACCGCGGGTACCTCTGTGGTGGGGATCTGTGTCGCTTGAGCTGTTGTATCTCCTATCGGCAGTTGACCCGACTGGTACAACCACCATCCCACTATGGCCAGCGCCGGCAGGATCACTGCCAGTGCCACGATCCATATCCACCCTCTCTTGGCCGGTGCTGCCTCAATCTCTTCTGTTAGCTCTTTCGTCAGGGCAGTCTTTTTGGGAGCGGAAGGCTTCTCCGGCGCTGGCTGGAGAGGTGCGGTTTCGCCCTCTACCAATGCCTCTGCCATCTCCTTGGCGTTCTGCCAGCGCTGGGAGCGGGCCAGCGCCATGGCCTTCATCACCGCTATGCTCGTTCTCGGGCTCACGTCTGGCGCCAGATCGCGCACCGGGACGAATTGCTCCGGGTCGGCTAAGCGCTCGGCAGCGCCCAGCGGGGGTTCGCCAGTCAGCGCGTGGTACATCGTCGCCGCCAGACCGTATAGGTCGCTGCGGGGGTCGGTGTGGCCCTCCTGGGAGCTGTACTGCTCCGGTGGGGCATACTCCGGTGTGCCCACGCCGCGCATCGCCGTCTTTGTGTGCGGATCGTCGGGATCCCATAGCTTGACCAGGCCAAAGTCGACCAGCACCGTCCGGCCTTCAGGCGTGATGATGACGTTCTGTGGCTTTATGTCACGGTGGATGACGCCTCGGCTGTGACAGTAGGCCAGCGCGTCCAGCAATTGTAGTGCCCAGGTCAGCACACGCGCCTCGGTCAGCGTTCCTTCTTCCTCGATGAGGTTGATCAGGCTGTCGCCCTCGACAAAGTCCATCACCAGGTAGGTGTTGCCGCCTTCTTCGAAAAAGTCGCCAACCCGCACCAGGTGAGGGTGGTTCAAGGGGGCCAGCACCGTCGCTTCCTGTTCGAACTGTTGGTGGAGTTGGTTGAGCGTGTGCTCGTCCAGCCCTGGCTGGGGCACCATTTCCTTGAGCGCCACGCTCAGCTTGAGCCGCGTGTCCCAGGCTTTGTAGACCGCGCCCATGCCCCCTTCGCCCAGGAGGGACTCGATGCGATAGCGATTCTGGAGGATTTGACCGGGTTCGAGCATAGTATCTTCTCCGTGTGATTGATGCCTATGTTAGCACAACTTGCGCTCCGCGTCAAAGTCCGATGGGCGCTGAAGTAGGGCGATTGCATTTGGATCAAGAACCAGTTTGTTACCGTCATTCTGAGGAGCA
>CAZWPV010000512.1:0-2432 GCA_964635485.1 uncultured Anaerolineales bacterium | reverse complement strand
GGGCATAGTAGAGGGCATCCTGGGCGATCTCTTCGGCATCGTCCGCGTCGCCCAACAGACCATAGGCCAGCCAGAAGGTGCGATCCCAAAAATGATCGTATAGGGCCTGGGCGGCGCGCTCGTCGCCTGCTCGCCAGCGTTCGATCAGGGCGCTGATGGCAATCATATCACGAATACTGAAAGCTGCGTCTGGAACCGCGTTCTGTATAGTTATACACAGGTGTGGGAGTATTTAATCACTAATTCCGAAAAGCACCAGCGGGCGGCGCTGTAGGGGAGATAAATTGCCGCAGATTCCCGCCGTGGAATGGCAGGGATCTGCGGATCAGCCTGGGCTGAAGGCGTGAGGGTCGTTCAGTTGAGCCGTCGGCGTCGTCGCCGATCCCGATAACGGCTCGGCGTCAAGCTGCTAATCAAAGTTCTCCAGCAGCTCCAGGATGACGCCCAAGGCGGATGCACTGTCCACGTAGGTGTATCGCCCGCCGGTATAGTCCCCTTGCTGGATCACCGCGATATCGTTTTGTTCCAGGGATGCGACGACTTGGTCAGTATCCTTCACAAAAAAGGCGATGTGATGCACGCCCTCGCCTCGCTCGTCGAGAAACTCCTGCCAGGTGCTGGGACTGCCGATGGGCTCGATCAACTCCAAGGTGACCTGCCCCATCTCAAAGAACGCCAGTTTGGCCCGCGCATCCGTCGGTTCGCCACGATACCTGGTGTGTGCGATCTTTTGCTCGTCGGTGACGATGAACTCTGGCTTGGGCACGCCAAAGACTCGGCTGTAGGCCTCTATCGAGCGCTCGATATCGCGCACGACCAGGCCGACCTGGCAAACGACGTTGGTTCCTATGCCTTGATCGTTCATCAGTCACTCCTCTTCAAAAACCATCACCTGCTGCTTGCGATGCCGCAGATCGGGCGTCGCCAGTTTCTCCCAGATGCCAACCCAGCCGTAGCGCACGCGCACCCACAGGATCGTCAGCATGCTGCCCAGGACCATCGCGGCGATGCCGATCAGCCCGGCCTCTGGCCCAAAGGCACCGCCCGTGACGAGCTGGGGGCCGCCTTGCTCGATGGCGATGAAGGTCGCCCCGGCCTCGGTGCCGCTGACGGGAAAGCCGAACACGTTGCCCTGGAAAAAGTTCCACGTGATGTGCAGGCCGATGGGGATGGCCAGTTCGCCGGTGAGGATGTACCCCAGCGCCAGGAAGAGACCGGCGAGAAAGATGTTAAAGGTGCTGATAACGCTCGCGTTGGGGTTGGCCGCGTGAAGCACGCCGAACACGGCGGAGGAGAGCAGCATGGCGAGGATGATGGCCCCCTTGGGGCCGATGGGCCGAAAGTTGAAACCCTCTGCCAGGTTCTTCAGGTGATAGCCCCGGCTCAGGAACTCCTCGCTGATGCCCACGCCGACGAAGCGGAGCAGGGCTATCAGGATTGCCACGCCAAACGACAGAATAGGCAGAGATGCCCCAAAGGGTAAATCATAAGGCGGGCTCTGCATAGTCCTCGTGATGGTGACCCAGCCAGCGCCCGCCTCCACGGCGAATATCAACACCATCAGGACGGCGCCCAGCGCCAGCCCGAAGCCAAAGTCGATCCACCAGTTCAGGTTCAGGTGGACGCCGAAATCAGCAAACCTGCGGCGGTCCGGGAACAAGCCGGCCAGCCACGTGGCGCCTACTACGATCACCATCTCCGCCCCTATGGAAAGCAGATCGGTCATCCCCGATTCGATCGAACCTGGAAACGTCGCCGGGATCAGTTCCGCTTCCCTTAATACGGCGAGCAATATATTTGCGGCGATAATGGGTATGACCAGAAACACCAGCGCCAACACTATCATAAAAACAATGTGAAGACCGAGCCGCCAAAATGCCCTCAGCCGCCGCTGCTCGCCGTTCCAGAAAATTGAAAGGATCGTTTTGACCATGGCGCACCTCACTTTACGTTTTGCTCGTCATTGCTGGGGATTGTACACCAAAGGCGAGTAACTGCAAGGGATGAGTTGCCTCCCTCGATCCTCGCTGGTACAATAACGACGTCTTTTGAAGGAGGTGCGAGATGAAAGCCATGCTGCTGCGCGAGACAAAGCCCGCCGAGGAGCAACCGCTAGAGATGGTCGACCTGCCGCTGCCGCAGCCCGGCCCCGGCGAGGTGCGCTTGCGCGTGCGGGCCTGTGGCGTCTGCCGCACCGACCTGCACACGGTGGAGGGCGATCTCGACCTGCCCAGGCTGCCCCTCGTTCCCGGCCACCAGATCGTGGGGGTGGTGGAGAAGCGGGGCGAAGGCGCGACCCGCTACCATCCCGGTCAGCGTTTAGGGGTGCCGTGGCTTTACAAGACCTGCGGCCAGTGCGAGTTCTGCCGGCAAGGGCTGGAGAACCTGTGCGCCGACGCCCAGTTCACCGGCCTGCACGCCGACGGCGGCTA
>CAZWPV010000511.1:0-2435 GCA_964635485.1 uncultured Anaerolineales bacterium | reverse complement strand
AGGTCTTGCCAATCCCACACGGGCCGTTGATGATGACGATCACGCTCAGGCCTCCCGTGCGGCGATGACGTCCCCCAGTGTCAGGACGAAGCGGTTGAACCCCTGCACGTAGGCCGTCAGATAATCCTGCGCCAGCAGATTGGCCAGTCCATCCTCTCCCAAAGCCAGGAGTTGGGGCACGAAAGGGCGAAAGTCGCGCAGGCTGACGCGCATACATCCCTCGTCGTCGGTGACGATAGCCCAGATCAACTCCTTGGTCTCGCCGTCGTCCTTGGCGCTGATAAAGCGCGTGATGGTGCTGCCCGGCGCGACCCGACCCACGTTGGAGAAAACCTCGTTCCCTTTGATGATCTCGTTGAGCGCGCCGACGCGCTGGGGAATCCCGTCCATCAGGTGCTGCATCGAGGAAGGCAAGTGGGCCAACATGCGGATCGTGGCCGTGTTAAAGCTCTCCCCGCGCATCGTCACGGCCTTGAGCGCATCCAGCACGCCGCCAAAGGCCTGCAGGTAGGCCAGCAGCTCCCGCCGGGCGCGATCGAAGGTGGCCCACAGGTTCGGATCGGTAAGGCCGCGGCAGGCCTGAAGGCCCGCGCGAGCGGCGGCAAACTTTTCCCGGATATCGACCAGTGGATTGCGGAAGGTGGTGGGAAAGATACGCTCCCTGGGCGAGACGTTGCTGGCGCTCATCGGTATCAGGAGCGCGGGATTGGTCTCGCGCAGACGGGTCAGCGTCGCCCGGATGGCCTCCAGCGCCGCCTGGGCCTGGGAAGAGGTGGCCTGCTCGGCGAACGCCTTGAGCGCCTGGCGCAGGAGCGGCGAAGGTTCGTAGCCTGCGGCGTGGAAGGAACGATAAAGGAGCAGCAGGTCGTTGACAGTGAGGGGCACGCCCCGCTGCTGGAGCCACTTGCGCAGGCGCAGGAGCGCGCGCATATCCACCCCGCTCGATTCGGTGGTCACCTCGCCGGGCTTGCGATGGGACTGCAGTGCAGCCTCCGTCTTGGGACTGCCCTTCAGCGCAAGCGGCTGCGGAGGCGGCGATTCAGGGATAAAGGGCAGCCCGGCCGATTTGCGATACCAGTGAATCGCGCTATCGGTCATCACTTCCGCCACGGCCATGCCCCACATCCCGTCGAAAAAGATGTGTGACTGGTCAAAGACGAAACTCTGATCGGTGCGAAAGATGGTCAGCGCGTGATCGCCGATCCCCCGGCGGCCGCGCCGGACGTAGGCCAGGGGCAGATCGTGGGAACGGCAATCCCAGTTGACGACGATGGGCGCGCGGCGCAGAGCAGCCAGCTCCACCTGGGTGGCGGCGGGCAGCTTTTCGCGCAACTGGGGCTGCAGGTGGCGCGGCGTATCGGCCAGCAGCAGATCGAGCGTCGGCGGCGGGCCAGCGTGCTGCGCAGCCAAGATGGACGCCATCCAGCCCAACACCGTCTCGGGCGCGGGCGGATGCAGGACGCCCAGGAGCCGGCCGTCGCGATAAGTGACCCGCCCGCTGCGGTCCGTGTGCAGCGGCTGCGTGGAGGCGTCGCACAAACCCTTCTGCGGGTGCAGGTAAAGGGGAGCAGGCATCTCGCCCTCCAGGCGGGGAGGGTAGCACAGCGGGCTGCCCTGATCATCCTGCTGGCAGGCGGGCAGCAGGTAGGTGCGATCCTGCCACACAAAGGCCACGGCGGCCCGCCACAGCGGCACGAACTCTTTGCTCTCCTGATACCGTTCCGGCTTCAGGGCAGCCAGGAGCGTCATCTGCTGCTGGTAGGCGGGCAACTCCTCAGCCAAGCGGGCCTGATAGCGCTGCTGGAAACGGCTCTGGGCCTGCGGCGGAAGCGCGGGGAGGACACCTTCCAGGAAGCGGTGAAAGACGGTCTGGCGGTGCGAGACATAGTCCGAACCACCGTCCGGGCGGCGGTAAGGACACTGGCGCTGCCAATCGCGCTCCAGGGTGGCAAAGGGCGGTTGGTCGCTGAGATTCGCCGCCAGCGCCTCCTCGATCAGCAGCCGCAGCATCACCCGCTCCGACCAATCAGTGAGCAGGAGGTCGTCGCAGCGGTAGAGCAGCTCCAGCGCGGCGCAGACCCACGCGGCGGCCGCCTGGATCGGCGGGCTGTGTTGAGCGGCCAGCGCTTGGTGGAAACCCACCGTCTCGTTGGCGTGGCGGGCGGCATCCTCTCGCAGGCCAAACTGGAGATAGAACTGCCAGGTGCCCTCCGGGAAGGCGCTTTCCACATCCTTGCCCGCCAACTGGAGGACCTTTTGGTAGGCGTGGATGGCGGCGGCAGGGCCGGCGATGAGCGCACCGAAGAGCCCCTGAGGGATCAGATCGACGCCCCGCAGTAAGGCTGTCAGATCGCCGGTCACCTGTTCGGAGGCAACCCGTCGCCCCTTGAGCTTGATCAACCCGCTCAGTACAAAGGCGGGCAGGTTGCCGGCGG
>CAZWPV010000510.1:0-2448 GCA_964635485.1 uncultured Anaerolineales bacterium | reverse complement strand
CCTTCCGTCGTCTTGCTCAATGACGTCTGTGTTGTGAGGTAGGTCAAATTGACAGTCTGACCGACTGAGCGCCACGCGGATCAGCTTGAACGGGGCCAAGCGCTGCGCCAGACCGCTCAGCTCGCCGTCGTAGAGCAGTTGCCCGTGGTGGATCAGGATCACGCGCGGGCACAGGGCCGTCACGTCGGCCATGTAGTGACTGGTGAGGATCACGGTCACGCCGCTGCGCTGGTTTACCTCGGCCAAAAAGCGCCGCAGCCGTCCCTGCATCGAGACGTCCAACCCCAGCGTCGGCTCGTCGAGAAAGAGCACCTGCGGGCGGTGGAGCAGCCCGGCCACCAGCTCGCACTTCATGCGCTCGCCCAGCGAGAGGTTGCGCACCGGCTTGGTCAGCAACTCCTCCATCTCCAGCAGCGCGACCAGTTCGTCCAGCGTGCGCGCGTATTCGGCGTGCTCCACGTGATAGATCTCGCCCAGCACGCGGAAGGTATCCAGCGGAGGGATGTCCCACAGCATCTGGCTCTTGTTCCCCATCACCATGCTGATCTGCCGCAGGTAGTCGCGCTTTCGCTCCCAGGGAATGAACCCCAGCACGCGCGCCTCACCCGCCGTGGGATGCAGCAGCCCGGCCAGCATTTTGAGCGTAGTCGTCTTGCCCGCGCCGTTGGGGCCGATAAAGCCCACCACCTTGCCCGGTTCGACGGTGAAGCTCACGTCGCGTACGGCCTCCACGTCGCGCGTGGTGCGCCGCACCAGGCTCTTGAGCGACGCCGCCAGCCCCGGCTCCCGCTCCGGCACGCAGTAGGTCTTGGATAGGTCACGGACGACGATCTGCGCTTGTGCCATACGTCCTCCTTGATGGTTTCCTGATTCGATTATACAACCTTGGTGGGCAAGTGGAGGGTTAGGCGCCCATCATCTTTTCTAGCTGCGCGATGATGCTTGAAGCGCGTCGCTCCTGCTCGGCCAGCGACGAGAGCCACTGGTCTGCGGCGGTGTAGACGTCTTCGTCGGAGCGGGGGGTGTCCAGCGCCCGGCGCGGGTCGGCTCCCCGGTCGAGTTGGAGCAGCATGCGCAGGATAGCCATCATGCTGTAACCGGCGCGGAGCAGCATGCGGATCACGCGCAGGCGGCTGATCTCGGCGGCGCTGTAGAGGCGATAGCCGTTGCGCGGGTTGCGGGGCACCTCGATCAGGCCGTTGCGCTCCCAGTTGCGCAGTTGGTCGGTCGTGACGCCCAGGAGCTTGGCCGTCTCGCCGATGTGCAGAGGCTCAGCGGTTGTATCGGTAGTAGCGCCCTGAGCCCATCGTTTGAGGAGTTCCGCCGCGGCCTCAGCCTGGGCACGCTCAGCCTGTACCAGCACCAGGAGTTGATATGCAAGCTCCAGCGCGCCACCCAGGTCGCCCGAGGCGGCTTGCAGCACCATCGCGTACGCCGAGTGCTTGAGGTCGCCTCCTAGCCAGGTGAAATGCAGCGCCAGCCGAATCAGACGGGCATGGGCGAGGTGGTCTTCGGTGAACAAGCAGTAGCCGCTGGGACTGTGGGGAACGGGGGGTAAGACACCCCATTTCTCGTAGAGGCGGATGGTGTTGGGGTGCACGCCGACGGCTTTGGCGATGTCGGACGTGCGGAGGTAATCTCGCATATGCTTGGCTCCAGAGGCTGAAGGTGATATCATTGTAACATAACCTCACCTCCCTGCCAATGCCCGGAACCTTCTTTTCCCATCGAGCGTCTAGTAGGAAGGGTAAACGCCACCCTGCATGAAACCTTGAACCAACCTTGGAGGTGAACGAATGAAGACCAAGCGAACCCTGTTAATCGTTATCCTGGCGGCTGTCTTGGCCTTTGGCTGCATCTCGACGCCGTCGCCTACCCCCGGCCCCACCGCCACCCCTGCCCCACCGCAGCCGGTCGATATGTCCCGCGCTGGCGGCTTTGCCGCTTACGTGCCGGTGGTGGTGGACGTGGTGCCCAATGCCCCCGTCTATGTCCCCGACCTGGGTGTGGTGGTTAATCCCGACGCGGTGGCCTGGCTCAACGACGCGCAGCGGGCGGCGCTGGAGGCCAACGGCTTCGTCGTCGTGCCGGCAGGACGCGAGCAGATCTACCAGATCTACCAACAGGCCGATGAGGCCAACATTCCCGCCTTTGTCACCACCGACTCGGTGCTCCACGCCTATCACATCCTCTACGACTACTCGCTACGCCTGGCGGAGATGGAGCACTTTATCGCCGACCTGGAGGCGCTCAGCGCGGCGATGCTGGCAGCGGCCGAGGCCGACTATGCCTCCACCGATGGCCCCGTGCAGGAGGCAGTGCAGCAAGCTGCTTGGCAGAATATGGCCTTTTTCGCCGTGGGAACAAAGCTGCTGGACTCGGACGCGGAGGTGCCCGAGCCCGTACGCGACGTAGTCGAGGAAGAGCTGGCGTTGATCGAGGCCCACA
>CAZWPV010000509.1:0-2454 GCA_964635485.1 uncultured Anaerolineales bacterium | reverse complement strand
TCTGGTACTTGAGCTCGTTGTTGGAGAGCGGGTTGTTGCCACTGGTGACGACGATACCCATGCCCACGGCCTGATCGATCAGCGGCCCCATAGCATCTTCGCCGGGATGGCCCATGATGGCGATGCCATCCGGCTCGGCGGCGATGGCTTCCTTGAACTGGTCGATCATCGTCTGCGAATCCCAGCCCGAGTACTGCTCGATGAGCTTGATTCCCAAGTCCTCCGCGGCGGCCTTGGCGCCATTCGTGCGGGCCAGCGTCGAGGGGTCGCCTTGCTGGCCACCCATCTGCATGTAAACGGTGAGCTCTTCGTCAGCGGCAGGAGGTTCGACCTCCGGCATGACGGTAACTATCTTGGTCACTTCGACTTCCACCTGCTCACCTTCCTTCTCCACGATCTGTGTGACCACGACCTCTTTTTCTACCATCTCTTTTACCGGCTCCGGACAGCAGCTAGCGAGAGCGGCGCCAGCGATGGACATTGTGCCTATGCGCAAGAAATCACGCCGATTAAGCTTTGGCATTTTCAGTTCCTCCTTGACTTTGTGTAAATGTTTGGTAGACTTTTGGTGTGGAGTTTTTGCTCCACATCTCTCTGGGTAGAGGCTATCCTTGATCAGAAGCGGTGGCCTCTACTCTTTCTTCGCCACGTCGTGATGGATAATTCATCACCTCCTTCCCGGATGCACAGAGACTATGGTGCCGACTAAACGGTGGCCGCATCTTGAGTGGTACGTATCTCACTAATAAAATGAGGGTGAGCAATCGCGGGGATAGCCATCCGTCACAACGCAGAAATAGGTCGCGCGGTAATCCTCTCCTCAACCTTGCGAAGGTTTCGGCAGCGATCTAGAAGGCATAATAGTCACTGCCGACGCGAAAACTTGTCTAGCCGTGGCATGTCATAACCTTCGCAAGGTTCCCTCGGCATCGGTTATACCATACCAAATCACGGGATCGATTGTCAAGAGAAAAAACGCAATCCAGGCGCAGAGGGGGTGCAATGGGAGTGCAAAGAGGGATTTTCACTGCGTGGCCTGGCGAGCGACCAGCAGATGGGCGAGGGCATCCAGCGCGACTTTTTGATCGTAAAAGTACTGCCGGCGACTGACGTTGAGCTCCTTGATCACCTCGTTCACGGTGAGGCTTTCCACATAAGTGAGGCGCAGAATCTCGTGGCGACGCGCCGTGCGGGAATCCCCCTGGCTGTGGTCAGATTTCAGGCCCTCGATGGTTTTCAGCAACAGCTCGCGCAACTGGGTACCCCGAGTCGCCGGGCTGCTCTCCGCGGAATGGTCTAGACTGGCGGGAAAGACCCACTCGGCCAGGGGGCACCGGCCCAACTGGACGTCATCCCACAGATTGTGCAAAGCGATGCGCGTCTGGCGCGCCAGCCATCCGCACTCCAGCAGCCAAGCGTCTCGCAGAGGCGGCGTTATCTCTTCGTTCAGTCCCATCATCCGTTTCACGGTTTCGGGCGTAAAGCTGTGCGGAGCCAGGCTCTGAACCTCGAGCACGCCGACGGCCTGCCTGTTCAGCGTCAGTGGAATGACCGCCGCCGACTGGACGTTGGGATCAAGGAGGGAGAAGCCGTCATCCGGCTTGGAGGCCAGATTGTCCAGGATGATGGGGCTCCCCGACTCTCTTACCCGGCTGGCGACGCTCCCATCTTGAGCCATCACGTGGTCACCCGCCCGGCACTCGATCAGGTCGTCCGTCGTGGGGTCGATCAAATATATCCGGCAGTAAGGGGAACCAAAGCGCCCCTTGATCAATTGGGCGACCTTCGCCGTTATCTCGCTCAAATAGAAGCGCTCGGCGGTGGCCTGGATTTGCACCCTGGGGGCGGCCTGGCGCGCGCGGCGCCGTTCCACGTCGATGAGCACAGCCAGCAGGATGATGGAGCCGCTGATGATATCGTACCACAGCGGAGAGATATCGAGCATCACCATGCCGTTGCTGACCGTCGCCATGATCAGCACGCCCACCAGCGTGCCCCACACGCCGCCGATGCCGCCGCGCAGGCTGGTGCCACCGATGATGACGGCGGCCACGGAGCTAAGCTCGTACCCCTCGCCGTAGGTATAGGCCCCGCTGTCCAGCCGGGCGATCAGGATGACGCCGGCGACTGCCGCGAGAAAACCGCTGAGCATGTAGACATAGATCTTGTAGGGGTCCACGGGCACGCCAGATAGGCGGGCGGATGCCTCGTTGCCGCCGATGGCGTAGGTGTAGCGTCCAAACTTGGTGTTTCGGAGCACATACGCCAAGATCAGAAACGTGCCCAGCATGATGAGACTCGGCACGGGGAACATTCCCCACTCGGCGTCAGAGATCCACTTAAAGTTGTCCGGCAGGGCATTGATCGAGGACGCGTTGGTGATCACCATGGCCACCCCGCGCAGGACGCTCAGGCTGCCCAGGGTGACGATGAAGGGCGGCAGGTTCCGCTTGG
>CAZWPV010000508.1:0-2460 GCA_964635485.1 uncultured Anaerolineales bacterium | reverse complement strand
TTGTGACATATGTCACTAACACTAAAAGCGGCCTGAATGGACAATGGTAGCGGCATAGGAATTGTGAATAAACAATACTCTCCATTTATATGGATTACATCTCTGAGACGCAATCTACAGCGCGTCTGGCGGATGTACTAAAAAATAATAGTACCCTCTTTACACAGACTCCACCTCGCCCCGCGGTGGAGTCTGTGTGTGTTTCGTTAGCATTCCAGCACAAACATTTTCCCACCGCAAATACTGCGCCGCAACTTTTACGCCCTGCTGGTGGATTATTTTACCTTCGGCGTAGCGTTCAATTTCTTCACCCCCGACAGCATGCTGCCTGCGTTCGTCGGCGAGCTGACCGATTCGGCCCTCGTCATCGGCTCGGTCAGCACGGTCTTTAGCGCTGGCTGGCTGCTGCCTCAACTGATAGCCGCTCGCATCATCAACGACAAACCGCGCAAAAAGCCCTATCTACTCGGCGGGATCAGTGGCCGCGTCGTGTTCTGGATCATCGCGCTGGGACTGGGTCTTGGCCTGGGGCAAAAGAGCCCGGCTGCCATGCTGGCGCTGTTTTTCACCTGTCTCGCCTTGTGGGCTATAACAGATGGCGTTGCCAGCGTGGCCTGGCTTGAGATTATGGCAGGCGCCATTCCGTCCAAACGACGCGGGCGGCTGATAGGCACAGCACAGGTCATCAGCGGCCTGGTGGGAATTGGAGCAGGGGCGCTGATCGGGCAGATTTTGACCCGTCTGTCTTTTCCGGGAAACTATGCGCTGATCTTTGCCCTGGCGAGCACATTGCTCGTGCCTTCCACGATTGCCCTCTTTATGCTGCGAGAAGTTCCATCCAAAGTTGTCCCCAAAGAGACAAGCGAGCCAGCCGAAAAAGACGTATGGTTCAAGCGCCTGTTAACTTGGCTGAAACTGCCGTTTACGAATCCCGCATTCCGTCATCTGATGATATGCCGCATCATGGTCGGCATGATGGGCCTGGCGACGCCATTCTACGTACAGCATGCGACGAAGGAATTACTCCTGCCACAAGGCATCATCGGCAACTTTGTCATCGCCCAGACGACGGGCCGAGTCGCAGCCAGTGCGATATTGGGATGGGTTTGTGAACGCTGGGGAGCACAGTACGTCATCCGCATTGGAAGCGCGGCGGCCATCCTGGGCCCCCTCTTCGCTTTGGCCACACACCTGGCGGACGATCACTTGGCCCCAGCATACCCCTTGGTCTATCTGTTCCTGGGCATCATCAACAGCACGTGGGTGATGGGTTTCTTCAACTACCTGCTAGAGATCGCGCCAGAAGGCATGCGCCCGACCTACATCGGCATGAGTAACTTTATCATGGGCACCCTGACGTTGATACCCATGGCAGGCGGGTGGCTACTAGAGGCGACCTCCTATACCGCCCTATTCGGATTGGCGACGGCGCTCGTGGCGGTGGGTTTCCTGCTCAGCCTGGGTTTGAAGCCGTCTTTATCAATCATCCCTGTGGAAGCACAACCATGAATCAACCCAAAAAGGGCAAAGGCGTATGGATACAGATCGCACTCCTGGCGGTGCTCATCGTCGTCGTCAGTGCGGCGCTGTGGTACTGGCACGAACCGCTGTGGGAACTCTTCGACAACCAAGAGCGCCTCAAGGAGTGGGTAGAGAGCTTTGGCCCAGCATGGGGGCCGTTGGTTAGCATGGCGCTGAACGCAGCCCAGGTGCTGGCAGCTCCCATACCAGGTCAGACCATCGGCATAGCGAACGGCTTGCTGTACGGCCTTTGGCTGGGCACGCTCTACAGCATGGTCGGGCTGATCGTGGGGCGTACGCTGGCGATGCTGCTGGGGCGCTGGTTCGGTCGACGGTTGGTCGAGCGGCTGGTAGATCCACAGCACTTGGCCCACTGGGACAAAATCATCCGCCACAGAGGCCCCTTTTTCTTATTCCTCATTTTCCTGGTCCCCTTCCTACCTGACGATTTGGTCTGCTTCTTGGTCGGCCTCAGCTCGCTCTCGATACCGCACATGGTTATCCTATCTGCTCTGGGTGGACTACCTGGCGTGTTTGTCTCCTGCTGGCTCGGAGCCAATATGGCCAAGATGACAGAGCTACCATTGTGGATGTGGGTTGCACTCATTGCCGGGGCAATTGTGCTGACCTGGGGGCTCTGGCGCTACGGAATGCAGGTAGAAACGACTATGATCAGCTTGATCGAAAGGCTGACCCCAAGGCGCTCAAAACAGCCAGAAGAACAAAGGACGATGGGCGAAGAATAGCCTCCAACATTCGCCGTCCGTCGTCCGTCATGGTATAATCTGCGACAGGCAGATAAGCAAGGGCCTGCAAAAGATTAACCTCCTGCAACGGCGCGACGAAAAGTACCTTGAGCCTGCTAGAAAGCGATTAGGACAAGTTTTACAGGCCTGAAACGGCAAGAACCGCCTTGTGGTTATGCGATCTGGATCAAGA
>CAZWPV010000507.1:0-2463 GCA_964635485.1 uncultured Anaerolineales bacterium | reverse complement strand
GGGCGCACGCCGCGCTCCAACCCGGCCACCTACACCAACCTCTTCGGTCCCATCCGCGACCTGTTCGCCAAGCTGCCCGAATCCAAGATCCGCGGCTACAAGCCGGGACGTTTCTCCTTCAACGTCAAGGGCGGGCGCTGCGAGGCCTGCCAGGGGCACGGGACGCTGCGTATCGAGATGCAGTTCCTGCCCGATATCTACGTCCCCTGCGACGTCTGCCACGGACGGCGTTACAACCGGGAGACGCTGCAAATCCGCTACAAGGGAAAGAATATCGCCGAGGTGCTCGATTTGACGGTGCACGAAGCGGCCGAGTTCTTTGCCGCGGTTCCCGCCATCGTGCGCAAGCTGCAAACCCTGCAGGACGTAGGGCTGGGCTACATCCGGCTGGGGCAGCCCGCGCCGACCCTCTCCGGCGGCGAGGCGCAGCGGGTCAAACTCTCGCGCGAGTTGAGCAAGCAGGCCACCGGCAGCACGCTCTACGTGCTCGACGAGCCCAGCGTGGGGTTGCACGCCGCCGACGTGGACAAGCTGATCGCCGTGCTCAACCGGCTGGTCGACGCGGGCAACACCGTCATCATCATCGAGCACCACCCCGACATCATCAAGGTCGCCGATTGGGTCATCGACCTGGGGCCGGAGGGCGGCGATCGCGGCGGCGAGGTCGTGGCCGAGGGCACACCGGAGCAGATCGCCGAGGTAAAGAGCAGCTACACCGGCCAGTTCCTGAAACACGTCCTAACCTGAAATGAATCTGCAACGCACTCTTAATCATCCCCGGTCCAAATTGTGGTAAGATGTAGGCAGGCAGCGGTGAGGCTCTTTCGCCGCGGGTTCTGTGCGCCTGGTGTGCACGTGCTTATGGAGGGACAATGCCTGCCAACCTCGCCTCGGTGCTAACTCTGACGGCGACACACGCCTGGGCTCAGGTGATCCAACTCGGCCCCTACGTTGCCGGTGGTATCCTGCTGGCAGCGCTGCTGGGGCAACTCGACCTGCCCCGCCGCTGGGGATACCGGCTGAGGCACAGCAACACCGGTGCGGTGGTGGGAGCCGCCTGCTTGGGCAGCGCCTCGCCACTGTGCACCTACGGCACAGTCCCTGTGTTGACGGAACTCTTGCGCAGCGGCGCGCCCCCTAGCCCAGCGCTGGCCTTCCTGATCGCCTCCTCACTTCTCAACCCCCAGCTTTTCATCATGATGGTCGGCGGTCTGGGACTATCGCTGGCGCTGGCCCACGTGGTTGGCGTGCTGCTGCTCAGCGTGCCCGCCGGCCTGCTCACCCAACGCCTCAAGCCGAAGGCCTTCCTCAACACCGATATCCTCTCCTCCCACGCTCCCATACCTCACTCCAAGGCTCACAAAAACCTACCCCGCACTCTTCTTCGCCTGACTGAAACCATCGGCCTATACTTTGTCATAAGTGTCATTCTTGCCACCCTGGTGCAAGTCCTCATCCCACGCGAGTGGGTTTCGACGCTCCTGGGCGCAGGTCACTGGTACAGCGTGTTGCTGGCCGGTGTGCTGGGCGTGCCCTTCTACGCCTGTGGCGGCGGGGCAGTGCCCCTGATCGCCGGGCTGCTGGCTCAAGGGATGAGCCCCGGCGCGGCGCTGGCCTTCTTCCTTGCCGGGCCGGCCACACGTCTGACGTCGCTGGCAGCAATAGGGACGCTGCTGAACCGAAAGGCGCTAGCCGCCTACGTGGCCTACGTCGTCGTTGGAGCGGCGCTGGCGGGGCTGGCGCTCAACCTGGCTTTGGGAGCCTAGCCGAGACCAGAGATTGGAGAGTGAAAGATGCGCCGATGGAAATTGATCGCACTGATCGGACTGCTGGCGCTGCTGGGCGGGGTGAACGCGCTACAACACCGCGTCGTGCACTCCGACACAGCCGCTGGCCCCACCGAGGTCGCCATCGTGCAAGCTGCCTCCTGGCCGATTCCTGACTCGGAGGTGGAGGCAATGGTGCGCCAGACGGTGGCGCTGGCCGGTGGGCTGGATGGGATCATCGAGCCGGGCGACACCGTGGCAGTCAAGCCCAACCTGGTCTGGGGAGGCGCGCCCGACGAGGCATACACCACCGATCCCCGCGTGACCCGCACGGTGGTGCAGATGGCGCGCGAGGCGGGAGCAGGAGAGGTCATCATCACCGAGGGATCAGCGCTGTACCGCGACGGGCACAACGCACGCGGCGCGACGGTCGAGGCCTTTCGCCTGTGCGGCCACGACGCCGACGGCGACATGGTGGACGACGCCACTGGCGCGCCCCTGATCGATCTCAACGACGCAGGCGGGCTCGACCAACACGATCCCAGCCTGGTGCGCTTGGTGCACCTCCAGAACGGCCTCATCTGGTCGGAATACTGGCTGCCTAACGTGATCCTCGACGCCGACGTGCTCATCGGCGTGCCTGCGCTCAAGAATCACTCCCACGCCGGGGTGACGCTGGCGCTCAAGAACCAGATCG
>CAZWPV010000506.1:0-2468 GCA_964635485.1 uncultured Anaerolineales bacterium | reverse complement strand
TGGCCGGCCTGAGCGCACCACGCACCAGCCCCCTGGCGTGCAAGATTAGCCTGCGCAGCGAGGGTGGAGACGAACTGGAGCTGCCCGTCACACTCTTCGAAGCGCCACCGGAGATGTGGCAAGCCGGAGCCGTGGATTTGCAGACGCTTTCGGCATCCCTTCCCCCGCGCCTGGAGCCTGGAGCGTATCGCTGGTCACTTACCTGTCCAGAAGTAACCGCCGACTACGTCGCACCGGATACCTTGTACGTCGACGCGGACGGCCACGCGGCCTACCTGCGTCAAGCCACAGAGATCCTCTACGGAGAGGCCATCCGGCTGCAAGGATACCGCTGGTGGACGGCGGGCACCAACCTGCACATCGCTCTGCATTGGAAAGCGGAACGAGACCCCGCCGCCGACTACAAGGTCTTTGTCCATCTCCTGGATGCCGAGGGGGCACTGGTGCGCCAATACGATGCCGTACCGTGCAGTTGGCAGTGCCCAACCAGCCATTGGCAAGCCGGAGACGCCATCACAGACCGAGCCACGATCTCGCTCGCCGGACTGCCGCCAGGGGAATATCGCCTTGCAGTTGGGCTCTACGACGCAGGGACAGGGGAACGACTGCCCGCGAGTGAGTCAGATGGCGAACGTTACTCAGACGCGTACCCTATCCTCACCGACGCTTTCTCGATCAAGATGACAACTCACGAATAACACCAGCCCGCACACACAAGACTCATGCAAAACACCGGCTCCCTTTATCTTTGCGCACTGCTGCCTGACGGCGCAACCGTCATCGGCTATTTCCCGTAATAAACATAGACTCGCACATTCACGCCATTCGTGATACAATTTTGGCACCGACCACAATCCAAGCGACAGGAGCCGACCGATGGCTGAGAAAAGACCACAACCTGCCCTATGGCCGCCTCCGCCGGGCTTTGTGCCCGTGTCCTCACAGATCGAAGGGATCGAGCTTTACGCTCCCGTGCCGGAGGGAAAGGCCGAAGAGACGCGCACCTTCAAATGCCGCCAGTGCGGCGGCACGATCTCTTACAGCGCCGCGCAGCGCCAACTGACCTGCCCCTACTGCGGCAGCGAGCAGCAAATCGACGCCGAGACGGTGGGGCGCAGGGCGGACGAGTTCGAGTTCACGCTGGAGACGATGGCGCAGGCCCGCCACGGCTGGGGCGAGGTGCGCCGGGAGCTGGTGTGCGAGTCGTGCGGCTCGGTGGTCAGCGTGGCAAAGGACGCGCTGACCAGCACCTGCGCCTTCTGCGGCTCCAACCGCGTCCTGGCCCGCGATGCGGCCGGGGACATACTGCGCCCCACGACGCTGATCCCATTCGCCATCGACCAGAAGCAGGTCCAGGCCAAGGTGCGCGCGTGGCTGGGCCGGGGTTGGATGCATCCCCCCGAGCTGCGTAACACGGGCGCGCTAAAGAGCCTGACGGGCGTCTACCTGCCCTACTGGACGTTCGATACACACGTCAACGCCGACTGGAAAGCTGAGGTCGGCACCAGGAGAACCGAGCGTTACTACAGCGATGGCGAGTGGAAGACGCGCACCGTCATCGACTGGGACTGGCGGTCGGGTCGCGTGCACGTGCCGGTGGACGACCACCTGGTGCCGGGCACGGCCAAGGTCAGCCGCGTCATCCTGGGCAAGGTCGAGCCGTTCAACCTGGGCGGCCTCGTGGAATACGACCCCGGCTACCTGGCCGGCTGGCAGGCCAAGCTCTACGACGTGCAGCTTCCGCAGGCGTGGGAGATCGCCAAGGAGGATATCCGAGCGAAGACCAAAAGCGCCTGCCATAGCGACACCGGCTCCTCCCACGTGCGCAACATGCGCATGACAGCCGACTTTGGCGACGAGCGCTGGCGCTACATCCTGCTGCCCGTCTACCTGGCCTCCTATCCCTTCGGCGAGCGCACCTTCCAGGTGATGGTCAACGGCCAGACGGGCAAGGTCGCCGGGCAAAAGCCGGTCGCCTGGCTGCGGATCTGGCTGGCCATCGCGGCGCTGCTCGCCCCAGGCGCGTGCCTAGGGCTGGCCGGGCTGCTGCTATCGATACCGCTACCCCCCGCCGGCATCGCGGGCCTGGTGATAGGTTTCATCCTGCTCATCGCCGGGCTGATCGGCGCAATCATCATCTTTCAAAAGGCCCGCGCATCGGGGGAGGTGTGACCATGGAAGTAGAAGCGACCGACGTAACCGCCGTATGGGGCACACCACTGATAGCCATCCACTGCTCGAAGTGTGGAGAGGCGCACCTGGTCAAAGCAGTTCCCTCACGCTGCCCCTTCTGCCTCGAAGGGCCGGTCGAGCCACAGCCCGCCTACCTGCCGGAGGAGCCGCCCGAGCAAGTGGTGGATTATCAGGTTTCCGAGGCCGGGCTTCGCGCCACACTGGAACGCTGGGCGAAATCCATCTGGTTCCGCCCTGGCGATATGAAGGCCGACGTGCTGGCGAAACGTGCACAC
>CAZWPV010000505.1:0-2474 GCA_964635485.1 uncultured Anaerolineales bacterium | reverse complement strand
TGGGCGGCATCGGGCTGATGGGCACGATGTCGATCAACGTGGTGGAGCGCGGGCGCGAGATCGGTGTGATGCGCTCCATCGGCGCGACATCGCTCTCCGTGGCCGGGATTTTCGTCATCGAGGGCATTTTCGTGGGTGCGTTGAGTTGGTTGCTCGCGGTACCCGCCAGCTATCCGGGCGCGCTGGCTTTTAGCAGCGTCGTCGGCACTGCGGTGTTGGAGATGCCACTCGATTTCAAGTTCTCGGTCAATGGGGTGATGCTCTGGCTGGGGATTGTGCTGGCCCTTTCGGCGGTGGCCAGCCTTTGGCCCGCGCTACGCGCTACGCGGGTTAGCGTGCGGGAAGCCTTGGCATATGAGTGAGTGGTTTGTAGTACCCACACTGGGACTGGGCGACGAGCGTAGCACGCGGCGACTGCGAGTGAGCGTGCGCGAGGCTTTGGCGTACGAATAGCAAATCGCAAACAGGAAACCACAGACGCCAAATCTAGGGAGGAACAAGGATGAAGAGAAAGAGCACACTTACAACGGTTCTGATGCTGGCCTTTATCGGCCTGCTGACAGGATGCAATGGAGCGATGACAACGGCTGAGCCCACCGATATTCCGGTGGTAGCCGACGCATCCGCCGGGGCCGTGGTGGCCGAGGCCGTCATCGAGCCCGCCCGCTCTGAGCAGCTCAGCTTCGAGATGGGGGGCAAGGTCATCGACGTGCTGGTGGTTGAGGGCAGCACGGTCAAGGCCGGCGATCCGGTGGCCCGTCTGGAGACGGAGGACCTCGACCGGGCGCTTGACCGGGCCGACCTCGGCCTGCGCCAGGCCCAGCTGCGGCTGGCGCAACTGGAGCAGCCGGCGGACGAGTCGGACATCGCCGCCGCCGAAGCCGCCATCGCCGCCGCCCAGGCGGCGTACAACGAGGCGCTGAAGCAACTGACGCTGACGGAGGACAGTGTGGCGGTGGGCGACGAGGTGCGCGCGGCGCGCTTCGCCAAGGACGAGGCCTTCCGGGTGTACCAGGATCTCAAGGCCAAGTTCGACGCAGGTGAGCCGTTCATCGAGGAGCGTCACGTGGCGCAGGCGCACGACGCCTACCAGGACGCGGAGGGGCGCTACAACCGGGCGATCCAGAACGCGGAACTGCAACTGCTGGCGGCACGGAACGCGGTGAACCAGGCCAATCGTGCGCTGGAGCAGGCGCAGCGGGACCTGGAGGACCTGCGGGAGGGGCCGGACGCGCTGGACGTGCAAGCGGTGCAGTTGGAGATCGAGGCGGCAGCGTTGGCGTTGGAGGAGGCGCGGGACGCGCTGAAGGACGCGACGCTGGCAGCGCCCTTCGACGGGACGGTGGCGACGCTGGACGTGGATGTGGGGGATACGGTCGCGGCGGGGCAGCCCGTGCTGGTGCTGGCGACGCTGGACCGGCTGCAGGCGGTGACGAAGGACCTGACGGAGCTGGACGTGGTGCGGGTGAAGGTGGGACAGGAGGTGACGGTGAGCGTGGACGCGCTGCGGGAGAAGGAGTTCGCGGGCGTGGTGAGCGAGATCGCCTTGCAGCCCGGGGACTATCGCGGCGACGTGGTGTACGCGGTGACGGTCGATTTGGTCGACGTGGGTGCCTCCCCACTGCGCTGGGGAATGACGGCGCTGGTCGAAATTGAGACCCGGTAGACCCAATTTAGCTTGGCCCGGATTGCCAAATCCAGGCCAAGAGGGGATTTGACAATCTCCCCAGAGCAAATCTCAGGCTACAATGACTGGAAAAGCAGGATTGAAAGCAGGGCTGATCGGGCTGGCCATCATGCTGGTGATGAGCCTGCTCAATCATCTCCTGCCAATAGCGGAAAATGCCGTGCTGATGCTCGGGATATGTGGCATAGACTTGGCAATCTACGCCGGTGTTGGTGTGCTGGCCGGGATTTTCCTGGCCCCACCCCGCGCACCCGGCAAGGGGTCTGGCGCTGGGGCCATCGCCGGACTGATCAGCGGGATAATCGTTGGCGCGGTTGGCTCCATCATGGTGGCCACCGGCGTTTCCTCCGTCCTGAGTTCCCCGCACATGCAACAAGCGATCGAACAGGGTCTTGACCCTATGTTGACTATCGCCATAGGCGCGGTGTGCAATCCACTCATCGGCGCGGGAATAGCAGCCATCGGCGGGGCGATCCTGGCCGCCGTCAAACCAGATTAGGAAAAGCCCCGCGTAACAGCTTTTGCTCGACAGAGGCTGATAAGGGAGGCCCAAACTCACCGGGGACACTCTACCCCCGGCAGGTTCGGGCCTCCGGTATGCCAGGGGTATTGCGACGATGGATTTTGTGATAGAAGGATATTCGGATAGCAGTCACATGGGTACTACCTGGCCACGATGTTCGTGAAGCACTGCACGAAGCTAAACATGCCTGAATTACCTAACCAGGACCACAAACCCCCGCCACTTGGCAGGGGTTTGTGTTTTCTGGCTTACCCCTCGGCCCCC
>CAZWPV010000504.1:0-2495 GCA_964635485.1 uncultured Anaerolineales bacterium | reverse complement strand
TTATCATTTGAGGGAACGATGCCCCTTCGGTGACATTATCATTTGACTTGACAGGCCAAGTCACATTCTCGGTCGATGGCCTCAACCTGCAATACACGATCACTGCGCCGCCGCAGGCCACCGTGGCCGATCTGGCGCTGTTCGTGGGGGAAAACATACTCAAACCCCTTGACGTGTATGACGGATACAAGCCACTTCCCCCTGACGAAATCGGCTTGGCGCTCCGCTCCGATACCGAGGCGATCCTCGACCCAGCCCTTCCCTTGGGCGCGATAGAGTTGATGTCGGGGGATGTGCTGGTTGCCAACGTGCCGGCGCGGCGCATACGGGTGATTCCTCCACCGATTCCTCGTCTCTTGGGCCACGGCGAAGGCGAGCCAGAGACGCAGGAGCCTGCCGCCGAGCCACGCCTGCGCGAGGTTGCGCCGGAGCGAGAGTCTGCAGCTGAGGAGCCCCAACAAGAGGATGAACCGGGACGAGAACACGAGCGGCCTACTTGGGAGCGCCGCTATCCCTTCGAGCCGGAGATGGTGTTTGTCCCCGCCGGGCCGTTCTGGATGGGCAGCGACCGGAGGCGGTTGGAGCGGGCTGGGGTGGAGTGGTGGAGTTGGTTCGAGAGTGAACTGCCCCAGCACCAAGTGGCGCTGCCGGATTACTGGATCGGGCAATACCCGGTGACCAATGCACAGTATCGGGCGTTCATCGAAGGAGGGGGATACCGAACGCGGGCGTATTGGACGGAAGCGGGGTGGGGGTGGAAGGGAGATCGAACGCAGCCGAGGTATTGGAACGACGAGAGGTACAGTGGCCCGCAACAGCCGGTGGTGGGTGTGAGCTGGTACGAGGCAGTGGCCTACTGTCGCTGGCTTTCAGAGGCAACAGGTAGACAGTATAAACTGCCCAGCGAGGCGGAGTGGGAGAAAGCGGCGCGGGGCGCCGATGGGCGAATATGGCCGTGGGGAGACGAGTGGGATCCCGGCAAATGCAACAACAACGAAAGAGGTCCACACACGACGACGCCAGTGGGGCAGTATTCCCCTGCGGGCGACAGCCCCTACGGTTGCGCCGACATGGCGGGGAATGTGTGGGAGTGGTGCGCGACAAAATGGGAACCTAGTTACGAGGGCTACAGGGGGGACGACGACCCGGAGGGGGACGCCTCCCGGGTGCTGCGCGGCGGCTCCTTCTACAACTATGCGAGGTTCGCCCGCTGCGCCTCCCGCCTCTGGAACCTCGATCCCGTCTACCACCTCAGGAACGGCGGTTTTCGGGTTGGTTGTGGGGCGCTCCCTATCTCTCTTCGTTCTGGTTCCTGATTGCTGTGTTTCTGGTTTCTGTCCGCAATAGTCGGCGAGGGAGAGATGAAAGAGTTACCGATCGGAGGGGCCTATGACGATTGACTTTACCGAAATCGAAAACGGCGAGAAATTCGAGTTGCTTTGCGAGGACCTGTTGCAGGCGATGGGGTTTACCATCGAGGCCAAGGTCGCGCGCGGCCCCGACTTGGGCAAGGACATCATCGCTATAGAGATGGTAGACAGCGCGGCGGGCTTTTCCGAGACGCACCGCTACCTGGTCGAGTGCAAGCACTATGCCAAGAGCGGCAAGTCGATACAGGAGGCCGTCATAGGCAGTCCCGTCGCCCGGATGGGCACGCACAACTGCGACCGATACATCCTGGTCACCTCCACCGTCCCCAGTGAAAAGGTACGCGTGCAGCTGGCTGGCGTCACCAATACCGTGTCGCAGTACAAGGCCACGGCCTGGCACGAGGGCGACCTTCTCCGTCTGTTGGACAAGTACCCCGAGGTGCGCAAGCGACACTTTCCCCCAGGGCCGCCCTCTCCCGCCGGGACGCTGGCCGGGACCGTCGAAGGGCTGCTGGTAGTGATGGGCTTTACCTGCCAGGACCGCGAGGTTGGCGACGACCGCGTGAGGCTGGTGTGTACGCCCAAAGGCGCGTTTGCCCGTCCGGTGGCCGTCGTGTGCAAGGAGGGCACGGTGGGGCAGGACGACGTGGAAGCGCTGCTCGCAGAGATGGAGGAGCAAGGGCTTGTCGGCGGCGTGCTGGTGACCCACAACCGCGTCTCGCCCGCTGCACGTGAGCGCGCTGCCGAGACCGATGGCGCGGTGCGGGTTTTCACCCTGGACGAGTTCTACCGCGAGCTGATCGACTTTGAGTCCTACGTGCGCGAGCTGGTGGGCGACTACGAAGGCGACGACCTCAGCACCTACTACGTCGACCTGGGTTGTCAGGGTGCCGACGGCAGCACCTACAAGCCGATGGACGACTACGTGGACGCCTGGCTGGACGATCCAACCCGCAATCACATCTCCATCCTGGGCGACTATGGCACCGGCAAGACGTCCTTCTGCCGCCAGTACGCGGCCAGGCTGGGCCGCCGCTGGCTGGCCGACCCCGACCGGAACCGCATCCCTATCTTGTGGTATAGGAAAGTATAAATCGGGCTATGGTTTCGCATAGACCTTTCAGG
>CAZWPV010000503.1:0-2502 GCA_964635485.1 uncultured Anaerolineales bacterium | reverse complement strand
CGCCTCGACGCCCCGTTTTTGCATGATGTCGCCCATCCACGTCGTGCCAAGCCAAGGGTCGCTGCCGACCACCCACTCGGCACCCTGATGAGTGAACTGGAACGGATCATAGTAGTGAAACGTGACAATGATATGCCGGTCGTCCTCAGGAAGCTCCAACTGGCTCAAGGTGTTGATCTTGTTCCAGCTCGGCGCGCCAATGATGACGTTGCGCTCGGGATTGGTCTCACGGATGACGGCCAGAGCATCCACCAAAATCGAATTCCACTGAGGTGCTCGCATTGAGCCGTTCGGTTCGTTCAGGATTTCGAACAAGAAATCGTTTGGCTGATCTTGATAGTGCTCGCCGATCTGCGACCACAGCGCCAGAAGCCGCTCCCGGTGCTTCTCCGGCAGCCGCATGATCTCCTCGTAATGGTGAATGTTGATGACCACGAGCAATTCTCTGGAAAGCGCCTGCTCCACGACCCAGTCTATCCGCTCGAAAAACGCCGGATCGATGGTGTAGGGCGCGGCATCGTCGGCGTGCGCCGACCAGCGGATGGGAACACGGATGGAATTGAATCCCGCGTCCTTGATGGCCTGAAAGTATTCCTCCTGCAAAGTCACCCCCCACTCCCCCTCCATGGGCGCTTCGAGGGCATTGCCGAGGTTGATCCCACGGCCGAGACGGACGTTTTGCTCAAAGGGATCATTATTCCCAGTGGCAGGAGATTGGCAACACGATGTGACCGAAACCGTGCAAAGAAGCATCACCACAACCACCTTTAGAAATAGCAAGCGATTTTTCACTTTAGCCCCCGCAGGTCATCTGTAAGCTTACGATCCTTCAGGTGTGGCGACTTCTGATGCTGCCTGAGCCGCAGCGCGCCCCTTCCTCTCGTTGACGAACAGCAAGAGCGCCAGGCCGACCAGCAAAAAGGCGACGATGGAGAACAACGCAATCCGATGTCCAGATTGCTCGGCCATCTCGGCGACCTGCCCCTGCAGCTCGAACTGCTTTGTGGCCCAAGCCGCCAGTAAGCCAAAGATGGTCGGGCCGATAAAGGACGATGTGCGCCCCGTGACGGCGAAAAATCCATAGAACTCGGCGCTCTTCCCCGGCGGGCTGAACATTCCCACCAGCGTGCGGCTGACAGACTGCACGCCCGTCAGTGCAAATCCCGCTATCCCGCCGATGATGTAGAACGCCAGCCTGGAATGAGTAAAGTATAACCAGATTACGGGAACAATCGTTAGAAGAAGTGAAAAGATCAAAGAACGCTTACCGCTAAAATCGTTGGCCAACAGCCCAAAAAGGTACGCTCCGGCGACGCTCGCGATCTGCACGATGATCATAAAGATGATCAACTCCTGCTGCTCCATCCCAAACAGCACCGCGCCGAGGATAGCGCCAAAATCCAAGATCATCAGGATACCATCGTTGTAGATCAAAAAGGCGATCATGAACTTGATAAACTCGCGGAAGCTACGCACCTCCCCGAACGTGCGCCGCAAGCGTTTCCACGCGATCGATAGGTAAGTCTCACCGGGCGGTAACTGCTGTGGTTGAGCGCGCTCCTTGATCCACAAAAAAGCAGGGATAGCCGAAATGGCAAAGAAAACCGCCGTAAACACCAAAGACAGTCGGACAACCAAGGTATTAGAGGGAGTATCGCCGGTCAAGACAATCGGCACCAACACAATGAGCAAACACACGATTCCGCCGACCGAACCAATCGCCCAGCCATTGCCCGAAATTTTGGGCATCTCGTCCCGGCTGGCGATCTCGGGCAAGAGTGCATTGTAAAAGACCTGTGAGCTCCGGTAGCCGATCTCGGCCAGGATAAAGAACAGCATCCCGATGAACCAATCACCCTTCTGCACAAAAAAGAGCAGCCCGCAGAAGAGGACGGCCATCGTGGTGTAGAAAAGAAGAAACCGCTTCTTGGACCCGGAAAAGTCGGCGATGGTGCCCAAAACCGGCGCAGTGACCGCCACGGTGAGCATGGCGATCCCCACGGCGATCCCCCACAGCCGTGAGCCCGCTGCCCCACCGACGACCGCACCCTGGAAGTAGGCCGAGTAAACGGCCAGCAGGACGACGGCGGCGTAGGCCGAATTGCCAAAGTCGTAAAAGTACCATGACCAACGTTCGCGACGGGTGGATTGTTGTTGCACGGTCATTTCCATGGGGTGTTCTCCTTATTTGAAGTAGAGGGCGCCTGTGGCTTCCCAGCATCTCGCCCAGCATTTATAGGAACACCAAGCGCAGCGGTAAGTTGCTTCGGGAGTCGAAAAGCCAAGCGGAGAAACGAAGGTTTGTCTAGAGGTTTTCGCCTGGGCGAAAATCCTCTTCGACAGCATCAGCCCAGGGGTAGATCTCCGTCCCTGCCGCAGCGGCGCGGATGGCCGGGTCGTCTGAGTAATACCCGCGTCGCTCAGGGGGCAGCAGCTCTGCAATGTGTCGCATGATCTCGTGGCCGATCTCGTCCAACTGGCGTCGGCGCTCACGCCCACGGC
>CAZWPV010000502.1:0-2505 GCA_964635485.1 uncultured Anaerolineales bacterium | reverse complement strand
ATCCAGGTGCTCGGCCAGCGTCATGTACGCGTGTACGGCGTCCTGCACGTAGAGATAGTCGCGCTGGAGTGTGCCATCGGAGCGGATGATGGGCCGCTCGCCCCGGATGAGGCTGCGCATCGTGCCGGGCACGATGCGGTTCCAATTCAGATCGCCGCCGCCGTAGAGATTGGCGCAGCGGGTGACGGCGACGGGCAGGCCGTAGGTGGCAAAATAGGTGCGGGCGATGAGATCGGCGCAAGCCTTCGTTACGTCGTAGGGATGGCAGCCCAGCAGCGGAGCGTCCTCGACGTAGGGCAGCGTCTCGTGCGCGCCGTAGGCCTTGTCGGAGGAGGCGACCGCCACCCGGGTAACTGTAGGCGAGCGCCGGACGGCCTCCAGCACCGTCCAGGTCCCCTTGACGTTCGTCTCAAAGGTGGAAAGGGGCGCACGGTTGGCGATGGGAACGATGGTTTGGGCGGCCAGGTGGAAAACGGCATCGATCTCGTACTCATTCAGCACCCGCTCGACCAATTCGTAATCGGTCACGTCGCCGCGGATGACGGTGATCCGATCCAGGCAGCCTGACCGGCTGAGGAGGGAAAAAGGCACACGATCGCGGACGAGGCCGACGACGTTGGCCCCCGCATCAACCAGCGCAGAGGTCAACCAGGAACCGAGGAATCCCGCGCAGCCAGAGACAAAGACGGGGCGGTCGAGCCAGAATTTGTTATCCATTCACCACACTTTCCACGGAAAGGATTCCCGCCACACCGCATCCAGATCGAGCGCTTCCTTGAACGTATCCATCGAGCGCCAGAAACCAGTGTGGCGGTACATCATCAGTTGTCCATCGCTGGCCAGGCGAGGTAAGACTTGTCGCTCCAGGTGGACATCGTCACCGCCAGCCAAGTAATCCAGCACGCCACGCTCGAAAACCATAAAGCCAGCGTTGATCCAATGCTCTAGCTGCGGCTTCTGCACAAACCCAGTCACCTGCCCGGTTTCATGCGCCTGGATGATACCATACTGCGACCTGGGTTGCACCCCGGTCACGGTCGCCAGCCTCCCGTGCTGCCGGTGGAAGGCCAGCAGCGCATCTAGGTTCACATCTCCCACTCCATCGCCGTAAGTGATGAAAAAGGTGTCACCATCGATGTAACGTGCGACGCGATAGATGCGGGAACCCTTCGCCGTATGGAGTCCCGTATCGGCCAGCGTGACCTCCCAATCCTTCTCGTCCATATTGTGGTGAAAGGTGGTGGGGACCGATCGTCCGAGAGATACGGTAAAGTCACAACTCATCGGCCCGTATTCAAGAAAGTAGCGTTTCAGCGCATCGGCCTGGTAACCCAGAGTGAGGATGAAACGAGTATGGCCGTATGCGGCGTAAATCTTCATCACGTGCCACAGGATAGGCCGCCCGCCGACTTCGACGAGTTCCTTCTTGGTCGGTGTATCGCTCTGCATACGGGTGCCCTGTCCGCCGCATAGGATGACGACCGGGAGAGAGGTTTTTTCAGATTCCATCGTCATGCTCCATAATCTGCCGCAGACCCACGTCGAACGGCGGGTAGGCGATCCCGTTCTCGGTCACGATGCCGGTGACGTATCGATGCGGCGTCACGTCGAAGGCGGGATTCGCCACCCGTATCCCCTCAGGCGCTGCCGGATGCCCCTGGTAAGTGATTCCGGTAACCTCGTCCGCCCCCCGTTCCTCGATGGGAATATCGTCGCCGGTGGGCAGCGAGAGATCGACCGTGGACGTCGGCACGCACGGGTAGAAGGGGATACCGTTGGCTTGCGCCACCACGGCCAGCTTGTACGTGCCGATCTTGTTGGCCACATCGCCGTTGGCCGCCACCCGGTCGGCCCCCACCAGCACGATATCGACCTGGCCGGTGCGCATAAAGTGCCCGGCGGCGTTATCGGCGATGAGGGTGAAGGGAATGGACTCCTGCTGCAACTCCCAGGCCGTGAGACGCGCCCCCTGCAGGCGCGGGCGGGTCTCGTCGACCAGCACGTGGACCTGCTTGCCCTGCTCGTGCGCCGTGCGGATGACACCCAAGGCAGTGCCATAGTCCACCGTGGCCAGCGCGCCGGTGTTGCAGTGATGCAAGATCGTGTCGCCATCGCGGATCAGCGCCGCGCCGTGAGCACCCAGCCGCTTATTTATCTCGACGTCCTCGTCGGCCAACGCCTGGGCCTCGGCCAGCAGCGCGCCCGGAATGGTCGCAGCGTCAGGCTCGGCCTCGGCGCGCCGCAGCAGGCGCGCCACCGCCCAAGAGAGATTGACCGCTGTGGGGCGGGCCGCGCAGAGGGCGTCACCCGCCACCCGCAGGTCGGCCAACAAGCTGTCTCGGTCATGCGATTGACTCTGCCGCGCGGCCAGCGCCATGCCAAAGCCCGCCGCCGCCCCGATCGCCGGCGCCCCTCGAATCACCATCGCGCGGATAGCCTGGGCCACGTCGTGGTAATCGTCGTACGCCACCAGGCGAAACTCGGCCGGCAGGAGCCGCTGGTCGA
>CAZWPV010000501.1:0-2510 GCA_964635485.1 uncultured Anaerolineales bacterium | reverse complement strand
TGGTTTTCTACTTCAGACATGGTCCGTCTCTGACGTCGGGAATCTAAAATTCAGCGACTGAATTTTACACCCACCCCTCAGAAGTGTCAAACAGGCTTGCAAAGACGTTGCGGATGTCTCCAGCGGGCTAGCCAATCCACTTGCCGTTTATCGCCATTGTAGTATACTTTGCAGTAGTGCTTGACGCTCCTGATGTGTTGTGGTACTATGTAAAACGTGTAGCGGCCTGTACGTGTGGCCAGAGAGCAAGGAGGTGGCCCGATGAAGATTCGACGCACTTTAGCTTGGGGCACGATAGGCCTAGCGCTTATGCTGGCCTTGGCCGGCTGTTGTAGCCCAACCAGAAAGGCGCTTCCCGACGTGGAGCCGACGGCGGTGGGAGCGGAGGGCGCCCCGCTCGACGAAGACGCGCAGGCGACTGCGATGATCGCCACTTCGAACGCCCGCGCAACCCAGACGGCACAGGCGGCAATTGCGCCAGATACGTCCGAAGAGACACCCGTCTCGCCGCTGATCACGCCGACCGTAGCTCCTACGGCTATCCCTCCGACCGCCGTGCCTCCCACAGCAGTTCCTGCCACGGCCGCACCAGCCCCAACGACGCCGCCCACCGGCGAGGTCACGTACGTTGTCCGGCGAGGCGACACACTCTACTCCATCGCCCGTCGCTACGGCACCACGGTCGAGGCCATTGCCACCGCCAACGGTATCGCGAATCCAAACCAAATTCGCGTTGGCCAGACTCTCAAGATCTACGTCTCGGGTTCCCCTCCGTCTCCACCTCCTTCTGGTGGGACTACCTACGTGGTGAAGCCTGGCGATAATTTGTTCCGCATCGCACTGCGCTACGGCATGAGCTATCTGTACTTGGCACAGTACAATGGCATCGCAGACCCATCCCGCATTTACGTCGGGCAAGTCATACGCATCCCGCCGCACTAGTCCATCGGCAGGTTGATAGAAACTCGGGAGCCGTGTGACGTTCCCACGGCTCTTTGCCTGTCAAATGAAGACACACAGGTAGCTTGACAAAGGAAAGCTTCTGCAGCATAATGTTGCCAGCTTTGAGTAAAGCTCAAAGTTGACGTCAATAAACAAAGGCTGTGACAGAGAAGAGTAGGCGGAGGGAGACCGCCAGGGAGATGAGGCCATAGACTGAAAGCCTCGTCCGGGGAAAGCCCGCCAAAGTTCGCTCTTGAGCCGACCTCTGAAGAGGCAGTCGCCTGAGTAGGAGGCTCCGCAGGCCCGGCGTTAACTGGGCAGCCGGTCGTGTCAGCAGTGTCAACGGATGACACCGCTGGTGAAATGAGAGGGCTCCACCAGGAGCCAAGCAGGGTGGTACCGCGGGAGCACTCGCTCTCGTCCCCAGGGACGAGAGTGTTTTGTTTTTAGCATCGTGAGGAGGCTGTTATGCTTGAGCAACTGAGCCAACTGGAAAAAGAGTCTATGGCCGCGCTGGAGGCTATGGAGGATAGCGCCACCCTTGCAGAGTGGAACAAACGCTACCTGGGCAAGAAGGGAGCGCTGACCCAGATGTTGCGCTCCGTTGGACAACTGCCCAAGGAGGAGCGCCCCGCCTTTGGCCAGGCGGCCAACAAGGTCAAGGTGGCACTGGAGGCGGCCTACGAAGCAAAGGCCAAGGAATTGCGGCGAGCCGAGATGGAGCGGGAGTTGGAGCAGAGGGCGCTGGACGTCACCCTGCCGGGCCGACCTGTCGGGCCGGGGCACCTGCACATCACCACCCAGACGCTGCGCCAGATCTATGCCATCTTTGCCGAGATGGGATTCCAGGTCTACGAGTCCCCCGACATCGAGACGGACGAGCTGAACTTTGGGTTGTTGAACATGCCGCCCCATCACCCGGCCCGCGACATGTGGGACACCTTCTGGGTCAGCGACGAAGTACTGCTGCGCACGCACACGTCGCCCGGGCAGATTCGGGTGATGCGTGAACGTTGTCCTGAGCCAATTCGCGTCATCCTGCCCGGCAAGTGCTACCGCTACGAGCAGATCACGGCCCGCGCCGAGCACCAGTTCTACCAGGTGGAGGGACTGGCGGTGGGGCACGGGATCAGCTTGACCGACCTAATCGGCACGCTGACCGAGTTTGCGCACCGGTTCTATGGCGCCGAGGGACGCATTCGCATCCGTAGCTCCTACTTCCCCTTCACTGAGCCCAGCATCGAGGCCGACATCGACTGCATCATCTGTCACGGAGAGGGATGCCGGGTGTGCAAGTACAGCGGCTGGCTGGAGATCTGCGGTGCCGGGATGGTACACCCGGTCGTCCTGGAGAACGGCGGCTACGACCCCTGGGAATGGAGCGGTTTCGCCTTCGGGCTGGGGGTCGAGCGGCCGGCGATGCTCAAGTACGATATCGACGATATCCGCTTGTTCTACGGGAACGACTTACGGTTCTTGAGGCAGTTCTGATGACGTTCTCAACCCATGCAGTGCCCACCCCCTTCGCCTCGGAGGAGCGGCAACAATGGTACAGGCGGATAGTGTGG
>CAZWPV010000500.1:0-2515 GCA_964635485.1 uncultured Anaerolineales bacterium | reverse complement strand
AGGGAATGACGGTCGCCGTGGTGGGCGCGGTAGAGACCGCCGCCGCAATGGCGCAGATCGAGGCGGCCTTTGGCAACTGGCAGGCGCCCACTTACGAGCGCGACCCGCTCCCCGATGCCCCTCGTATCACCGAGGTGCGTGAGCGCTTCGTGTCCATCCCCGGCAAGACGCAGTCGGACATCGTGCTTGGCTATCCCGGACCCGCCCGCACCTCGCCCGATTACATGGAAGCAGCGGTGTGCAACTCTATTCTGGGCATCTTTGGGTTGATGGGCCGGTTGGGGGAAAAGGTGCGCGAGGAGCAAGGGCTGGCCTACTACTCGTACAGCCGCGTCGCCGGCGGCGCCGGTCCCGGGCCCTGGCGCATCGTCGCTGGCGTCAACCCGGCCAACGTCGAACAAGCCATTGACAGCATCCGCACCGAGGTCAGGCGCATCTGCGAGGAGCCGGTGAGCGCGGAGGAACTGGCCGACAACAAGGCTTTCATCACCGGCAGCCTGCCCTTGCGGCTGGAGACAAACGAGGGCGTGGCTCGCTACATCCTCGATATGGAGCGCTACGAACTTGGGCTGGACTATCTGCAGCGGTACGCCGCGCTGATCAACGCGGTCACCGTCGAGCAGGCGCAGGCCGTGGCGCAGCACTGGCTTGATTCCGACGCCTACGCGCTGGCCGTCGCCGGGCCGCAAGGATGAGCGATGCTTACCACCGGCGTTGACCTGATCGAGATCGCCCGCATCAAGCGCGCGCTGGAGCGGTACGGCGACCGCTTCCTGGCGCGCGTCTTTACCCCGAACGAGGTCCTCTACTGCCGGGGGCGCGTGCCCGAGCTCGCCGCCCGCTTCGCCGCCAAGGAGGCAGTCTCCAAGGCGCTGGGTGTGGGGGTGCGGGTCCTATCCCGCGAGGGCATCCACTGGCGGGACGTGGAGGTCGTCGGCGACCACCGCGGCAAGCCCCTCGTGCGCCTCTTTGGCCGCGCCGCCGAGCGCGCCGAGGAGTTGGGCCTCACAGAGTGGGCCATCAGCCTCTCGCACACCAGAGAGCACGCCATCGCATTTGTCGTGGCGCAGGGCGGTCTTCCCGAGTCCCTTTCTCAGAAAAACCGCTAAGCGATTTGGCGCAAGCGCGAAACCGCCCTTGTCCGCCCATCGCTCCTGTAGTACACTACCAAGACTTTCAAAGTCTACACAAACCAAAACGAAGGAGCACCCGATACAATGAGTGAGAAAAAAGGGCGCGTTTTCTCCGGCGCCCGCCCCACCGGACGCCAGCACCTGGGTAACTATCTGGGCGCCATCCAGAATTACGTCGCACTGCAGGAAGACTACGAGTGCATTTACTGCATCGTCGACCTGCACGCCCTCACCACGCTCTCCAATACGCACATGCTGCGTGAATGGACGTGCGAGATGGCGCTGGACTGGCTGGCCGCCGGGATGGATCCTGACAGAGGCACCATCCTCTTCATCCAGTCCCACGTACCGCAGGTGGAGGAGCTGCACCTGCTGCTTTCGATGGCCACGCCGCTGGGCTGGCTGACCCGCCTGCCGACCTTCAAGGAGAAGGTGCGCCAGCAGCCGGATAACGTCAACTACGGGCTGGTGGGCTATCCCGTCCTGATGGCCGCCGACATCACGCTCTACAAGGCCGATACCGTGCCGGTGGGCGTCGATCAGGCCCCACATCTGGAGTTCACGCGCGAGATTGTGCGCCGCTTCAACGCCCACTTTGGCGACGTGCTGATCGAGCCGCAGGGCAAGTTCACCGAGTTTCCCAAGGTGGTGGGGATCGACGGCGCGCAAAAGATGAGCAAGTCACTCGATAACCACATCGAGATCGCCGCCTCGCCGGAGGAGATCCAGCAGCGCGTGATGCAGATGATGACCGATCCGGCCCGCAAGTTCCGCCACGACCCCGGCCACCCGGAGGTGTGCAACGTCTTTTCGCTGCACAAGTTCTTCTCCGCCGACCAGGTGGCGCAGATCGAGGCCGACTGCCGGAGCGCCGAGATCGGCTGCGTGCAGTGCAAGCGGCTGTTTGCCAGGAACCTGGCCGACTATTTCGCCCCGTTCCGCGAGCGGCGGGCGGCGCTGGAGGCGGACCCCGACCGCGTGTGGGATATCCTGTCCGACGGCGCGCGCCGCGCCTCCGCCATCGCCTCAGAGGTCATCGGCGAGGTGAAGGCGGCAGTAGGACTGCCGTAGCAGTGGGACTGTGTGAGAAGCGGTGACGGACGAGCGCACCACCCTGGCCGATTTACGCCGCCGTGTGGCGGAATTCATCGCCGCCCGCGACTGGGAGCAGTTCCATACCCCCAAGAACCTCAGCGCCTCAATCGCCATCGAGGCGGCTGAACTGCTTGAGCACTTTCAGTGGCTCACCGACGAGCAGGCGGCGGTCGCCCTGCAGGACGAGGAAAAGCTGGCCGCCGTGGCGGAAGAAATGGCAGATGTATTCATCTACTTGTTGAGCCTGGCCAACACGCTGGACGTGGACGTGAGCGAGGCGGTGCTGG
>CAZWPV010000499.1:0-2521 GCA_964635485.1 uncultured Anaerolineales bacterium | reverse complement strand
CGGTGGTGGACGTCAAAGCGGTCGTCTACGACGGCAAGGAGCACCCGGTGGACTCGAAGGACATCGCTTTCCAGATCGCCGGGCGCGAGGTGTTCAAGAGGGTCATGATGAGCGCCGGGCCGGTGTTGCTGGAGCCCATCCACAAGGTCGTCATCACCATACCGGAAGAGTACACCGGCGACATCATGGGCGACCTGAACACCAAGCGGGCAAGAGTGTTGGGTATGGACCAGAGTGGCAACAAGAGCATCATCACGGCCCTGGTGCCGCTGGCGGAAATGCAACGATACGCCACCGACCTGCGCAGCTTGACCCAGGGGCGGGGCGTCTTTTCGATGGGGCTGGATCACTACGAAGATGTGCCCGCACACCTAACACAGGAGATCATCGCAACACACCAGCGGGAGCAGGAAGAATAAAGGAAAGCGGGATGCAGGGTGCAAGAGGGCTCGCTGCTGAACAGAGGCGAGCCTTTTGCTAATCCGACGATGAGGCGTCAAAGCTAGCACAAACGATTGCGGCTCGTCCGGGTTGGAGGCAAATGATGCACAAGGTGTTTAGAAAACTGGGCTTGACTACAGAGGTCGAGATCGGCGCCGTCCTGGTAGGGTTGTACGTCGCCGCCCAGATGCTCGCAGATATCACCGCTGCAAAAATCATGTCTATCGGGCCTTGGACGGTGCCCGCGGGCACCCTGGTTTACGCCTGGACCTTTACCAACAGAGACCTGATCCACAAGCAGTTAGGCAAGAGAGTGGCCAGACTGGCCATCGTCTTGGCAGGAGTGATCAACGTTTTTATGGCCATCTATTTCGGGTTCGCCATCGTCGTCCCTCCTGCTGCCTTCTGGCAGAATCAAGAGGCTTTCGCCGCCACGCTGGGAATAGTGCCCAGGATCGTAGCGGCCTCCATCCTGGCTGAGCTCATTAGCGAGCTCGTGGACACGGAACTGTACCATTTCTGGGTCAGCCGCGTGACCCGCAGGTATCAGTGGGCGCGGGTCGCCTTTTCCAACCTGATATCGGTACCGCTGGATTCGCTTCTGTTCGTCGTCCTCGCCTTTTCCGGCAATACATCCATAGAGGGTATGCTGGCTCTCATATTGGGACAAACCGTGTTCAAATGGGTGGTCGGGGCGATATCGACGCCCTTCATCTACGCTATCCCGGAAGGCAACGCCGACCTGTCCGGCCCGCTGGAAAGTCAATCCGAGCCTGGCTAGTAACCGTTGACCCCCTCCCCATTGCAGGGGGAGGCAGGGGTGGGGGTGGCCCCTGTCCAAGGAGTGAGCACCGAAAATGCGCAATTCCTTCCAGCGGGGCAGGCGGTTTCGAGGTAAGAGGGATATGGATAAAGGAACCACCAAGAAGGATTTGAAGCGCTTGACGACGCTGGGGAAAACCGACGCCGAGTTCGAGGGCCTACAGGTCTTTCCGTCGCACTCGAGCCCTGGCCAGCTCGAAGTCACTCTCGACTGTCACGAGTTCACCTGCCGATGTCCCAAGACCCACCAACCGGACTGGGCCACGATTCACATCACCTATCTTCCCGACCGGTGGATCGTCGAGACCAAGTCTATCAAGCTCTACATGGAGACCTGGCGGGAGAAGGGGATCTTTCACGAGCACCTCGCCAAGGTAATCTGTGACGACTTTGTCGAGGCCCTGGACCCACTTAGTTGTGAGGTACGGGTCTGTTTCAGAGCAAGAGGGGGCATAGCGGTTACGGCAGTGCAAAAGTATGTCAGACCCACCGCCGAGACCAAGTAACGAGCCGGGTACCCGATGCCAAACCCAATACGGTTTACAGTAGCATAGGGCCTTGTGCCCACCTTGTGCCCACCCACGAGGGGCTAAACTCATCTACACAATCTCGACGCCAAACGAATGTCCCAAAACGACCATTTCTCTGATCTAGAAGCTATCCCTTCTGGCCACCGCTCCGGCTTCGTCGCCGTGATCGGCCGGCCCAATGTCGGCAAGTCCACGTTGGTCAACGCTCTCGTGGGGCAGAAGGTGGCCATCGTCTCGCCCAAGCCGCAGACCACACGCAGCCGCATTTTGGGCATCCTCACTCGGGAAGACGCCCAGGTCGTTTTTGTGGATACCCCCGGCCTCCATCGCCCCCGTCACAGCCTGGGTCGGGCGATGGTCTCTGCTGCCACCCGTGCCATCCCCGACGCCGACGTCGTGCTGTTTATGGTGGACGTTTCGGTCCTGCCCACCGACGAGGATCGGATGATCGCGGGACTGATCCAACAACAGAGCAATGCTCCAGTCGTCCTGGTGCTAAACAAGATGGACCTGCTGCCCGCGGAGAAGGTCGAATCACACACCCAAGGCTACTGGGCGTTGTGCCGCTCCCTGCTCCCTCCTCCCGAGGGAGAGGCCCAGGGCGGCGGCTGGATGATGACCACGGCGATCGAGGGAGTGAACCTGGACAAACTGCTGGAGATGATCGTGGACGCACTGCCGGAAGGACCCCCCTACTACCCCGGCGACCAGGTCACCGACCAGACCGA
>CAZWPV010000498.1:0-2527 GCA_964635485.1 uncultured Anaerolineales bacterium | reverse complement strand
TTCATGAACTCTGGAATACGATCGTCCGCCTTGGTAAAGCCAGCCGCCCGGTTGAAGGCCAGTTCCTTATCCAGGATCTCCTGCCCAATGCGGGTCACGTCGTCCCCTGTCCAGTTGGTACCCATGACGCCACTGCACTCCTCCACCAGCCCCTCAAAGCCCTCGGCGATATCGAGGATGGCAAAGGCGATGAACAGGCAGTGCCCGGTGCTGTCGATGAAGGCGGTGGTCTGCTGGAAGGCGCGCACCACGTCGGCCTTGTCCACGTCGAACTGATCCAGGTCACCGCCACAGGCCAGAATCTCGGGAGCGATGGTGTAGCCGGAGGTGTGATCGGCGCCCATGGTGCTGATGGCATAAGTCATACCGATGCCCTTGATGGCACGTGGCTCGTAAGCCGGCATGCCTTGCCCCTTGACGTCGGGCGAGCGCACGACGCCGAGCACCTTGGCGGCAGCTCCTGTCCCCTGGCCCAGGATGCGGCCCAGCGGGGTGCCCTTGCGGACCTCCTCCAGTAGCCCGATAGCCGCATCGCCATCACCGAACTCGGCCAGGCCGGCCTCCATGGCCACGCCGATGACGTCGCCGGCCTCGATGGTATCGAGCCCGATGTCGTTGCACATCGCGGTCAGCTTGCCCACCACGTCCAGGTCGCCGATGCCGCAGTTGGCCCCCAGCGCCCACGTGGTCTCATACTCGATGCAGGAAGCCAGCTCGGTGCCATCCGCGTTGGGGATGACGTTAGAGCACTGGATGATGCAGCCGGGGTGGCAGGGATGGCCCATCGTGCCCACGCCGCCCCGCTTCTCGCAGTACTCGGCCATGGCCTCGCCCGAGATCTTGGCCGCATCCTCGAACCGCCCTTCGCGGAAGTTGCGAGTGGGGAAAGCACCGGCTTCGTTGATGATGTTGACCAACACAGCGGTGCCGTAGGAGTTGAGGGCACCGCCGGGCTTGGTGATGGCGTGGCTGCGCAGCGCGTCGGCCAGCTTCTTGCACCCCTGATCGAAGAGTTCCTTGTTCGCGATCTCTACCCCGGGCGCGCCCGCGTCGTCCACGACGATGAGCTTGAGGCCCTTGCTGCCCATCACCGCGCCCAGGCCGCCGCGGCCGGCGTAGCGGCTGGCCCGGTTGTCGATGTCGTTGAAGCAGACGCCCGCCATGCCCATCCTATGCTCGCCGGCTACGCCTATGGCGGCGATACCTACTTTCTTGCCAAAGCGCTCAAAGAGATCGGAAAATATCTCGGAGAGACCCTTGCCCACATAGTCGCCAGCGGGGAAGAACTCGGCGCCGTCCTTGGTGACGTGCAATCCCCACCACTCGGACTCTTTGGGACTGCCTTCCACAACGATGGCCTTGACCCCCAGCCGACCAACCAACTGGGACCATCCTGTGCCAGCATTGGCCTCCTTGATGCCCCCGGTGAGCGGGGATTTGCCACCCACCGAAATCCGACCCGAGGTGGGCGCGACGGTGCCGGTGACCATCCCGGGGGCAAAGACAAGCTTGTTGTTCGGCCCCAGGGGATGGCACGTGGGGTCCACCTCGTCGGAGATCATGGTAGACGTGAGACCGCGCCCGCCGAGGAGCTTGTACTTCTCAGGCACGTCCTCATAGACCGCGGTGCGGTCAGTCATATTGACGCGCAAAATCTTGGACATTTTTGCCTCCTTACGTATATGATTGTTGGAGCGGAATTTAACAACATAAAAAGAGGCCACCTCTGGCTCAGGGAACCTGGCCGAGAAGCGCCTCCTTTGCCAACACGGCGGGCGCAGGGATTACTCCCTACACCTTATCGCTCACCCATCCCAGGGGGAATGAGGTGAGTCGGAGGGGTTATGCAGTTTTCACATCTATATAATACGCCCAACGCGCACGTTTGTCAATACTCTGTAGATTTTGATGGAGCTTCTAGTGCGCGCTTTGACAGTTCCCAGGCGCTGAAGCGCCAACTACGAACACGATTTCGAATCTACAGAGCCTCTTCCTCTGACTTTGTGTACGCGTGGTGCACGCCCCGATCCTCCCGCTGGCGAAACGATTCCTTGAGCTCGGGAGTCAACTGTGCACCAAAACGATACTGGAACGGCCACATACTTTTGTTATGCGAGATGCCCACCCGATCGCCGTCGTGCAGCACCGTGCTCAGGTCGACATCCAGGCCCGGCAGTGCCGCGAGGCTGCCGTTGACGAACGTGATCCCCCGTTCTTCGGCAGGGATTTCCAAACGATCTACCAAGTCACCCAGAGTACACCCCTCGGGCATCTCCACGTCCAGATGGGCGTAGCTGCCCTGAGACGCCTCGCCGGCATATTGGGCCACAGGGCCGTAGAGCCAGATTTCAAGTTGGATAGTTTGCACAGCCAGCCTCGTATTCATTACACAAGTTCAGCGACGGTGACGCCCTTGTCCAACGCGCCTACGACAAATGAAGTATAATCGAGAAGGCTCCAATGTCAAACCATTGCCCGGCAGCTCCACAAACAGCCGTCCGCGTTGTGCCGTCATGCGGGCCATGGT
>CAZWPV010000497.1:0-2539 GCA_964635485.1 uncultured Anaerolineales bacterium | reverse complement strand
AGCTCGTGGTGCCTCCCCTACATATTGGGGGTACCCCGCAAGATCCCAGAGAGCCGCTTTTATTCCTTCTAAAAAGGCTGGGTCGGTTCTGCGGGCACGCTCGCAAAGTAGGAAATGACCTCGGGGTCATTGGCAAAGACCAGGGCCAGAATGCCGGTGACGGTGGAGAATGCGTTCAGGCTGATGATGTTGATGATCTGCATGATCGCCAGGTACTTGGGGAACTCGTTTGTCTTGGCTGGCTCAGGCAGCAGCTTGGTCGCGGCGATGATCTCTAGAACGCCGACGACGATGGCGTATATCCCGGCAGGGATGCACAGGCAGGTGATGACTGTCCCAAGGGCCAAGATACCCATGCTCACTGCGAGAATGGGCCCGTACAGCACATTCAGGATGCCATCTATCAAGGTCATGATAGCAAGGGCTTGGACCTTCCCTGGTTTGCCTCCCTGAGATACAGACGATGGGGCCTGATACTCGCTCATTATGATTTCTCCTTTCTCGGTGTGATACTTGATGGTAGGTTGAAAAACGTCGATCGCATAACTTGTCCGATATTTTAGCAAACTATGAAGTGAATGTCAATTGCGTTGGGTGTCGCGATTCCCCTCGCGCTAATGAGGACGCAGTGCCTTTTGCAGGCTGTCGCCCAGCAGATTGGCTGCCAGTACCGTCAGCGTCAACGCCAGGCCGGGGAAACTACTCACCCACGGCGCATCCCGCAGGTACCCCCGACCTTCGTTCAGCATGGCTCCCCAATCAGGGGTGCCCGGCGGCGCGCCCAATCCCAGGAAGGTGAGGGCTGCGCCGTTGAGCAGGATCCAGCCCAGTTGAGTGGCGGCAAAGGCTACGAGCGGCGCGGCGGCGTTGGGCAGGACGTGGCGCGCCAGGATGCGCCACTCGCTGCCCCCCAGGGCCCGGGCTGCCTCCACGTAGGGCTGCGCGCGCACATCGAGGACTGCGCTACGGGCCACTCGGGCGTAGGCCGGCGCCGCCGCCAGCCCCACCGCGATGGCCACCGAGATCACGCCCGGCCCCAGCACCGCCACCACCGCCATCGCCAGCAGCAGGCCGGGAAAGGCCAGCAGCGCGTCTACCAGGCGCATCGTCACGCCCTCGATGTGGCCGCCGAAGAATCCGGCCGTCAGGCCGGTGGGCAGTCCCAGTCCTACGGCTATCGCCAGGCCCAGCGAGCCCATCCCCAACGTCCAGCGCCCGCCCCACAGGAGCCGGGTCAACACCCCCCGGCCTAGCAGGTCGGTTCCCAGCGGGCCGCCTGGCCCCGGCGGCAGGAGCGAGCGGGTCGTGTCGGCGGCAATTGGCCCCTCGGGGGCCAGCGGCGAGGCCAGGAGCGCCCCCAGCACCCCCAGCGCCAGCCAGGCCAGTGCAGCCAGGGCAACCGGTTGGCGAAGAAGAGGGCGAGGGGACTGTGCAGACCACTCGATCACGCGAGTTCCTCCCGCAAGCGCGGGTTCAGCCAGGCCTGGGCCAGGTCCGCCGCCAGGTTAACCAGCACGTAGACCAGCGCGCCGAGCACGATCACCCCGCGCACGACCGGCAGGTCGCGCCACAGGATGGCCTCCACCGCCAGCTTTCCCAGGCCCCGGCGGACGAACACCGACTCTGTGACCACGGCTCCACCCAGTAGGAAGCCGAATTGGAGGGCGACGACAGTGAGGGCGGTGGGCAGTGCAGGGCGAAGTACGTGGACGAGGAGCACGCGCCACGGTGGAATTCCCCGCGCCCGTGCGGCCTGCACAAACGGTTCCTCCATGATTTCTACGACGCGGGCGCGCACCAACCGGGCGATCGAGCCGGAGAGGGCACAGCCCAGCACCAGCGATGGCAACAGCAGGTGGCGCGGATCACCTTCGCCAGTGGCGGGGAGCCAGCGCAAATGGAGGGAGAACAGGAGGATCGCCAGGAGGCCCGACCAGTAGGTGGGGGTGGAGAGGCCTATTACGGCCAGCGCCGTGGCGGCCGTGTCCAGCCAGGTGGAGCGTCGCAGAGCAGCCAGAACACCCAGGGCCAATCCAAGCGCTGTCCCGACGATGATCGCCGATATAGCGAGTTCCGCCGTCGCCGGGAACTGTTCCAGGATCATCTGGCCGACCGACCGGCCGTGCAGCCACGATTGCCCCAGGTCGCCCTGCGCCAGGCTCCAAAGATAGCGGGCGTATTGTAGCGGGATAGGGTCGTCCAAGCCCAGTTGAGTGCGCCGCTCGGCAATCTCTGTTTCGGTAGCGCCAGAGGCGGCCAGGAGCGCCTGGGCGGGATCGCCCGGCGTCAACTTCATGGCCACAAAGGCCAGCGTCGCTGCCAGCCAGAGGACGGAGGCTGCCTGGATGAGCCTGCGTCCGATGTACCGAGCGATCATTGGGCAATTCCTTCCACGATCACGGAGCACGCATTACGCGATCCGTGAGATGCGTGATATACGTCATTGGATCTCGGTCACCGTCACGTCGATCAGCCAGGGGAACCATCCCTGGGCGTCGAAGTGGAGTCCCTCCACCTGGCTGCTTGCGCCGTTCAGGTT
>CAZWPV010000496.1:0-2542 GCA_964635485.1 uncultured Anaerolineales bacterium | reverse complement strand
CCGGCGGGGGCTCGGCGCTGCTGACGCTGCCCGTGCCGGGCCTGACCCTGGCCGATTTGCAGTCTCTCACCGACGCGCTGCTCCGCTGCGGCGCGACGATCAACGAGGTCAACACCGTGCGCAAGCACTGCTCGGATATCAAGGGTGGCAACCTCGCTCGCCTGGCTGCCCCGGCCCGGTCGGTCGCCCTCGTACTTTCCGACGTGGTCGGTGACCCGCTGGACGTCATCGCCTCCGGTCCCACGGTGCCCGATACGACGACGGTGGCGGACGCGCGGGAGGTATTGGCGCGGTATGGGATTTCGGAGGCGTTGCCTTTGCGGGAGACGCCCAAGCTGGGCGATCCGGTCTTTGAGAAAGTGCAGAATGTCGTCGTCGGCTCCAATCGACTGGCGGCACTGGCGGCGGTGGAGAAAGCGCGCGACTTGGGGTTCAACGCGCTGCTGTTGAGCACCTACGTGGAGGGAGAGGCGTGGGAGGTGGGCAGGGTAGCGGCAGCGCTGGCCAAGGGCATCCGCGCCCACGGCGACCCGCTATCGCCCCCGGCCTGCCTGGTGTGGGGCGGCGAGACGACGGTGACGGTGCGCGGTGAGGGACTGGGTGGGCGCAACCAGGAGCTGGCGCTGGCGGCGGCGCTGGCGCTCGACGGCTGGCGCGATGTGCTTATAATGGCGCTGGCCACCGACGGCACCGATGGCCCCACCGACGCCGCCGGCGCGGTCGCCACCGGCGAGACCTTGGCCCGCGCCCGCGAGCGTGGGCTCGACGCGCGGGCGGCGTTGGAGGCCAACGATAGCTACTGCTTCTTCGACGCGCTGGGTGACCTGATCCGCACCGGGCCAACGGGGACGAATGTGAACGACCTGCTGTTTGTGTTGGTGGGTTAGGAGGACGAGGATTTTGAGTGAACCAATTATCGAATCACAACAGTCTGTAGAAGATGATGCGTTGCAGTGCGTCCGCTGCGGGCTGTGCCTATCCGCTTGCCCCACCTATCGCGAGAGCCTGAACGAGACCGACTCGCCCCGCGCCCGCGTGGCGCTGGTGCGGGCGATCAGAGAGGGGCTGCTGGAGCATCCCACGGATGAATACTCGAATGCCTTTTTCCGCTGCCTGCTGTGCGGCGCGTGCACGTTCACCTGTCCCAGCGGCGTGGCGATGGACCGCATCCTGGAACTGACGCGTGGCGAGCTGGCGGGCGAGGGACTGCTGCCCGAGGCGCTCTCCGACCTGGATGCCCGCATCGCCCAGTATCGCAACATCTCGGCGGAGGAGAACGAGGGGCGGCTGATCTGGGCCGACAACCTGCCCACGCCGCCCACCGGCCTGGGCAAGGAGCAGGCCGAGGTGGCCTATTTCGTCGGCTGCGTCAGCTCATTTTTCCCCCGCAGCTACAAGGTGCCCCAGGCGCTGGTGCAGATCTTTGACCGCGCCGGGGTGGATTACGCGCTGCTGGGCGGGACCGAGTGGTGCTGCGGCTATCCGATGTTCATCAACGGCGAGCTGGACCGGGCCGGCGATCTGATCAAGCACAACGTCGAGGCCGTGCAGGCGATGGGAGCGAGCAAGGTCGTGACGACCTGTCCATCCTGCTTCTACTTTTGGAAGCACTCCTACCCCGCCGCGCTGGGGGTGGAGGCGGTCGAGGGCCTGGGATTAGAGGTGCAGCACGCCACCGAGTTCCTGGCCGACCTCTTGGAATCGGGCAGCCTGAAGCTGCGCGAGGTGAACGAGACCGTGACCTACCACGACCCGTGCGACCTGGGGCGCAAGGGGGGCATAACCGAGGCCCCGCGCCGCATCCTGGCCCAGATTCCTGGCCTGCGCCTGGTGGAGATGGCCGAGAACCGCGATAGCTCTCACTGCTGCGGCGGCGGCGGCAACGTGGAGAGCTTTGCCCCCGAGGTGAGCAAGGCGGTGTCTCGCAACCGCATTCGACAGGCCGCCGAGGTTGGGGCCAGCACGCTGGTCTCGGCCTGCCAGCAGTGCGAGCGCACCCTCGCCGGCGCCGCCCGTGCCGAGAAGGTACGTATGCGGGTCAAGGACATCACCGAGATCGTGTTGGAGGCATTGGAGGATTAGGCGATGGCTGAGTGGGTCCAGGAGCTTCAAGATGCCGTCGGCGCCGAAAAGGTGCTGATCTCCCCCATAGACCTGATCGCCTACTCGTTTGACGGCACCTTCGAGCAGCACGTGCCGGACGCGGTCGTGCTCCCCGAGACGACCGATGAGGTAGTGGCGGTGGTCGGGGTGGCCTCCCGATATGGCGCGCCCATCGTGCCGCGTGGCATGTCGAGTGGCCTGGCGGGTGGCTCTATTCCCGTCCGGGGCGGCATTGTCCTTTCGCTGACGCGCCTGAACCGCATCCTGGAGATCGACCGCGAGAACATGACCGTCGCCGTCGAGGCGGGCGTCGTCACCACCGATCTGGAGGCGGCGGTGGAAGAGGTTGGGCTATTCTATCCCCCCGATCCCTCCAGCAACAAGCAATCGACCATCGGCGGGAACATCGCCTGCAACGCCGGCGGCCCGCGCTGCCTCA
>CAZWPV010000495.1:0-2546 GCA_964635485.1 uncultured Anaerolineales bacterium | reverse complement strand
CCGTCGAAGGTGTACCCGGCGGACGCGCCGCGTCCGTGGCGCTTCCAGGCGGTGCACAGCCCGCCGGGTTTATCGTGCAGCTCAAAGATCTGGGTCTCGTAGCCGTTCATCTGACCGTAGCAGCCGGCCGAAAGGCCGGCGATGCCGGCGCCGATGATGATGATTGATTTGCTCATGTTTGCTCCTTTCTTGATTCGAGAACGTACGGCCGGGCAAACCGGCGCTCGTAAGCGTCGTTCTCTTTGAGTGGGTTGTCCCACATCCTGTTTGCCATCTTGGTCTTGAGCAGCACTTGGAACACGGGTGTCATCCACTTGGGGAATCGCTCTGGCTTGGCGAGCTTTTCGAGCAACACGGGGTCGAACTGGCCTGTCTGCCCATAAGTGGCTCCAAGCTGGTGCAGCGTCTCAAAGAGCGCGCGGTTCTTCTCCGGTGGTGTGAAGCGCACGCCCTCGCCGTTGCCCTTGACGATCGTTCCGACGTATGGGCAGCCCAGTCGCGCGCTTAGCTTTTCCAGGTATCGCTCCACGTACCGGGAGTGCGCGGCCTCAGGGAAGCCCGACTGGACGAGGAAGCCGACGGAGGGGTTGTTCTCCCGCCCACAGAACGGCTCCAGCGTCTCGATAAACGCCTTGACGATCCCCGGCATGGCGTCGGCGTACAGGGGAAAGCCCAGCAGCACGTGCTCGGCCTCGGCAAAGGCCTGCCGGAAGCGCTCGGCGTCGCTTACGCGGTTCAGGTGGTGCATCTCGTGGCTGCGTCCATCGCCGGCCTGGAAGCCTTGGAGGAACTGCTCCAGCAGGATTTGCGTGTTCCCCGTCTTGCCACGCGGCGAGCCGTTAAAAACGGTCAGGCGCATGGGCGGCGGGCCGGCGTAGCGCTGTACGTCGGGCACGACCGCCGTCGGCTGGAGGGGCGTCGTCCAGTTGGGCAGCGGCCTGGCGTTCGCGATGGCTTCTACCACTGCTTCGACAGGCGTGCTCATCAGTTCTGTGAAGGCGAGTTGGGTCTTGAAGTTGAGCGCCGTGCGGCTAAAGATGTCGGAAATGATTTGCGTGTCCTCCGGATGTATTCCATCCGCATCGTCGGCGTCGCCGCGCTTTTCGAGCATCAGTCCCATCAGCGGATACTCGTCATAGCGCGCCATATGATGGGCCTCGCCCTGGACGGCCGCGCCGTAGGGGTGGATGAGGGGGATGAACTTTTCGACCGTTTTCTTTAGCAAGGCGCTGGGAAAGCCCATATACACAGGCGAGGCGAGCAGCACGAAATCGGCGTTGATGACCGCGCGGCACACGTCCGCCGAACCGTCGCGGGCGACGCACTCGCCGGGCGTCTTGACCCAACAGCCCCAGCAGCCCATGCAGTACTTGATGTCCATGTCCCGCAGCGTGAGTGTAGTCGCTTGATGTTGTGCTGCGGTGAGCGTTCTGGTAAGGCGCTCCAGATATGTGTCAAAGATTGTGTTCTCCGCGTCAGGATTGCCGTTTAGGATCGTGACCTTCATTCTCATCTCCTTTGCGTCGAGTCAATCGCTATGATATACGCTGCGCCGCTGCTTGGGTTGCGCGCCACCGCGCGATTTTCGAGAGTATGATACATCATTCTCAAGCGTGGTGCCTATCACCCTGCTAACGGCGGGCTATCAATTGGCGCGGTATTATAGTTGACTTTCCCGTTATCCTTCCAGTACCTTCTGGTAGGGCTGGATCATGCCTTCCCTGATGTGCTTGGTGAATTCCTCTCGCACCTTGGGTATTCTGAACAGCGGCGCGACGAGGGCGTTCAAAAGGCGCACCTTAAGGTCCTTTTGAGGAAAGTCGTATACCCCAAGCCTTTTATAAGCCCTGTGATCCGCCTGGAAGGGGATGCGCAGCTTGCCCCATATGTCGTCGCGAAAGATCTTGATCCCGCCCACGCCCAGAAAAGTCTGTGGTTTGATGTAGGCGCTGTCGGCGAAGCGGACGAGCCGCCGCGCTAGGTCGTGCAGCAGGCCGTCGATGTCGCCGCCCTCATCGGTCACGAATCCGACCAGGTTTGAGCGCTGCATCTGGGTCCACCCTTCCATGATCTCGCGCAGGTTGGGGATCTGGCTGAGCGGCCCGGAGATGATGAAACCGAACTGCTTTCCTATCAGGGAGGGGGCGTGAGTGTTGAAGAAAGACCGGTCGAAGAACGTCTTCCACAGCGAAGATAGGTACCGATCCTTGATCGCTCCAGCAAAGACGATGATGTCGGCCGGTTTCAGCTTGGCGTTGTAAAAGTCGATGAATCCGTCTTTGCCCACATAGGCACACTGGTTATCGTATCCGCACTTCAGGCAGCCCAGGCAGCCGCCCTTGATGTCGATATTGTGCAGGTTGATGACCTCGACTTTTCCAGTGAGGGCAGCTTTGAACCGCTCGGTCATGTGGATCAGGTTTGTCTGATGCGGCTCGGCGTCGGTCACGACGACGATCTCTTTCCCGTTCGCGGCGATGGGGCGTTTCTCAGGGCCGGGCGTGTAGTCAAACTCTCGAACGGTTATCGGCGCATAGACGCGGGGT
>CAZWPV010000494.1:0-2564 GCA_964635485.1 uncultured Anaerolineales bacterium | reverse complement strand
GGCTGAAACTCCAGGGTCAGATCAGACCTCAACTCCCTCCGCCTCCTTCAGCGCCCCGGCCAGGATCTCCAACCCCAGGTCGATCTCGTGAGCCGCGACGTTCAACGGCGGGATGAAGCGGATGACGCTCTTGCCACAGCCCAGCAGGAGCACCCCGCGCTCGAAGCATTTCCGGATCACGCGATTGCGCAGATCCTTGGCCGGCTCCCGCGACTCGCGGTCGGCCACCAACTCGATGCCCACCATCAACCCCAAACCCCGCACCTCGCCGATGGCCTCGTGTTCCTCGGCCAGCGCGCGCAGCCCGGCCTGCAGCCGCTCCCCCATCGCCGTGGCGTTAGCCAACAGGTTCCCCTCCTCAATCACGTCCAACGTCGCCAACGCTGCCGCGCACGCCACCGGATTGCCACAGAATGTGCTGGCGTGCGAGCCTGCCGGCCAATCCATCAAGCCGCGACCGGCGATGATGGCCCCCAGCGGCATACCGCTGGCGATCCCCTTGGCCAGACAGACGATGTCGGGCACCACGTCCCAATGCGCCATCGCCAACCATTTGCCTGTGCGTCCCACCCCCGACTGGATCTCGTCGGCGATCAGCAGGATGCCATACCGGTCGCAGATGGCGCGTAGCTTGGCGTGAAAGCCCGGCGGCGGCACGATGTAGCCGTTCTCCCCTTGAATCGGCTCGACGACGGCAGCGGCCACCTCGTCCGGCGGCGTCAGGTGGTTGAACACCTGCTCCTCGATCCAGTCCAGACAGGCAACTTGACAAGCCGGATAGGTGAGATTGACCGGGCAGCGGTAGCAATAGCCAAAAGGGACGTGGATCACCGCCGGCACCAGGGGCGCGAATCCCCGTCGCTGGATCGACTTGCTCGAAGTCAGCGAGAGTGCACCCATCGTCCGCCCGTGGAACCCGCCGATAAAGGCCAGGAAACGCGGGCGGCGGGTCTTGTAGCGGGCTAGCTTGAGCGCTGCCTCGACGCTCTCCGCCCCGGAGTTGGTGTAGTGAACGCGCTTGGGCGATTCCCCCGGCGCGATCCGCTCCAGCCGTTCGGCCAGCCGCACCTGCAGCTCGTAGTAAAAGTCGGTGCCGGACATGTGGATGAACCGCTCGGCCTGCCGCTTGATCGCATCCACCACACGTGGATGGGCGTGCCCCAGGGCGTTGACGGCGATCCCCGACGTCAGGTCGAGGAACTTGTTGCCGTCCACGTCCCAGGCCCACGCCCCCTCGCCGCGCGCGATGACAAAGGGATAACCGCGCGTGTAACTGGGTGAGATCAAGTCCCGGTCGCGCGCCAGGTTCTCCGCTGCCCGCGGTCCCGGCAGCGGCGTGCGGATCTCCGGTCGCCCATTGCTCGAAACCCCGCCCATAGCAAATCCTCCTTTTTGGATACAGATCAAAAAACCGTATCCTATTCTTTCTGCCAACCTTCCGCATCGTACGCCGGCAGCTCACAGCGCAGCGGCCTGTCCTCCCGATAACCCAACGCATAGTCGGCCTGCAGCAGCGTATGAATCTGGTTGGAGCCCTCGTAGATGCAGGCTCCCTTGGCGTTGCGCAGGTAGCGCTCGACGTCGTACTCGTCCGAGTAACCATAAGCGCCGTGGATCTGCACCGCGTCGGAGGCGGCGGCGAAGCTGGCCTCGGTGGCGAACCACTTGGCCATACTCGTCTCGCGCGTGTTGCGCAGCCCCTCGTTCTTCATCCAACCCGCCCGCAGGCACAGCAGCCGCGCCATCTCGTAATCCCGCGCCATCCGGGCGACCATCTCCTGGATCAACTGGTGTTGCCCGATCTCTTTGCCGAACGTGTGGCGCTCGCGGGCGTACCGCACCGACGCCTCCAGGCAGGCGCGGATGAGGCCCGTCGCCCCGGAGGCCACGGTGAAGCGCCCGTTATCCAGGCAGCTCATGGCGATCTTGAATCCCTCCCCCTCCTCGCCGACGCGGTTATCCACCGGCACCTCTACGTCGGCCAGGCTGATCCAGCCGGTCGACCCGGCCCGAACGCCCAGCTTGCCGTGGATGTCCCCCGTGGTCACACCGGTCATCTCCCGCTCGACGAAAAAGGCGCAGATGCCCTTGTAGCGCGGTTTGGCCTGCAGGTCGGTCTTGGCAAAGATGAGGAACTGGTCGGCCACGTCGGCCAGGCTGATCCACATCTTTTCCCCGTTCAGGACGTAGACATCTCCCTCGTGGCGGGCGGTAGACACCATCGCAACCGGGTCGGAGCCCGCACCCGGCTCGGTCAGTGCATAAGTACCGATCCGCTCCCCGCGCGCCTGGGGCACCAGCCAGCGCTGCTTTTGCTCCTCCGTGGCCCACTGGAGCAATCCCAGGCTGTTGAGCCCCACGTGGACGCTCATCACCACGCGCAGCGAGGTATCCACCCGCTCCAACTCCTCGCACACCAGCCCCAGGCTGATGTAATCCATCCCCTGCCCGCCGTAGCGCACGGGGATGCAGATGCCCAGAATACCCAGCTCCCCCATGCGGCGGATCGCGTCCCGGTGCACCTTGTGCTCCCGGTCGTAATCCTTGATCACCGGCGCGACCTC
>CAZWPV010000493.1:0-2564 GCA_964635485.1 uncultured Anaerolineales bacterium | reverse complement strand
TGCACATGACGATGGTCATGTTCGAGACGCTGGCCATCGCCTTCATCGCCGAGTTCCAGCACCCCAAGCACGGCGGGCGCAATCTCATCCTGGGACTGGTGATGCTCCTCTGCGCCGGGTACACGAAGCAGATGGCCGTGTTCACCGTCGTCGCCGCGCTGTCTTTCGTCTTTCTGCGCGATGTCAAAAAGGCCGTCCTCTCCGGCGTGGCGCTGGCCGTTGTGGTTGGAGCGATCTTTTGGCTGCTGAACGCTGCCACCGACGGCCAGTGGTGGGTCAACACCATCCAGGCCAACGTCAACGAGTTCGAGTATCTGCAGACGATTTTCTTCCTCAAGCAGTGGTTCGACCTCCACGCGCTCTTCATCCTCCTGGCAGCCGGGTACCTGATCTATGAGCTGTTCTGGGATCGGCTTTCCGCCTACTCGCTGTGGTTTTTTTTCGCGCTGGGCACGGGCCTGTTGAGTGGCAAGTGGGGCGCGGGTTTCAATTACTTTACCACCGCCGTCGCCGCGGCCTGCGTTTGCTCCGGCCTGGCGTTGGGGCGCCTGCGGAATGTGGCAGCCCGGCGACACACCGTGGCCGAGAAAGCCAAATCGTTCGCTGAAACCACCATCGCCGGCGCCAGTCTGGCGAGCGGTGTGGCTTTAGGCCGTCTGAAGAAGCTGCTGGGACGGCAGGCCGCCGCTCGACCACTGCGCGACACAGCGGGTTCAGCGGCCACGGCGACCCGGTTCTCGCCCAAACGCGCGTGGTGCTTTCTGCAGAGCAGGTGGCGCAGTCTACGGCCCTGGGCATCACTGCTCCTGGCCGTCGCCATCCCCTTGCTCTACCTGCTGCAAGCCCCACTGATGCTTCACTTGCCCACCGCCGGTCCGGTCTTTGGACCGCTGGCTCAGGCCCTGGGCGTGGGCGGCGCGGTGACGCAGGCCCATTGCACAGCGTACCCCTACTACGACAAGATGGGGTATACGCAACTAGGCCACCTGCTTACCGAGGACGACTACGCAGCAGGTGAGGAGATCCTGGCCTACGTCCGCACCTCCGATGGCCCCGTCTTCAGCGAGGAGGCTATGTTCAGCCTGCTGGCCGGCGAGCCGGTGGTGACTAACCCGACCCAGCTTCGCAACCTTTACCTCAACGGCCTGCTCGACACGACGGACATCGTCGCCCGCATCGACCGGCAAGAGTTCGGCGTGGTCATCTTCCGCGCCCAGTTTTACCCCGACCCTGTGCTGCAAGCCATCGGGCAGAATTACACGACCGTCGAAACAGTGTGCATGAACGGCTTCAGCTACGGCATCCTGCTGCCGAACCGCCTGTTGGATGACTCCAAGACCCAATAGCCCTCCGGGTAAAAATCCCCTGGCTCTGCTCTCGCGTTTTTCTTGACCCGTCCAGATAACGGCGGTATACTGAGACTGGATGCTCGTTCAGCATCCGCAGAGGGGAGCCCCTCTAAAAATGGAGGTGCTGTGATGAAAAAATTGCGTCTGTTAATCTTGTTGAGCGTTGCTTTGACGATTGCCTCTTTCGCGTGCGTGTGCACACCCGCGCCGCCGACGGCGGTAGAGGTGTTCGTGCCGACCTCTATCCCGCCGACGCCTTCCGACACTCCCGAGTCGCCGCCGACAACCGCTCCGACGGAAGCCTCCGACGAGAAGCCTCCGACCACGGCCCCGACACCGCCTCCTCCTCCAACCAAGACTCCGCTTCCCACGGAACCTCCGCCTCCCCCCACCGAGCCGCCGGCCGAAGAACTGGCCATCCTGTCCTTCAGCGTCACGATAGAGGACATCCCGACGGGCAAGCGGCTTACCTTCACTTGGCAGACGACCGGCGCTACCGGCGTCACTATCTGGAGCGGCACCAAGCACCGCTTTCCCGATGCGTGGGAAGGACCGCCTAACGGCTCGCTGGTCAAAGAGCTTACCTTTACCTATTACCGCAACCCATCGATGACCTTGGTGGCACAGGACGGTGCAGGACATACAGTATCCGAGTCGGTTACCGTCGAGTGGGCGTGCAAGTACGATTACTTTTTCTCTGCCGACATTGCGCGCTGCCCTGCCGGTGAGGCGAGTACGAGCTGGGCGGCAGAGCAACCGTTCGAGCACGGGCGCATGATCTGGCTGGAAGATGTCGGCAGCGGAGCACTGACGCGGATAATCTTTGTGCTCTACGATGATGGTAAATTCGCCCTGTTTGAAGATACGTGGACGGAGGGTCAGCCCGAAAGCGATCCCGCCTTCGTGCCGCCGGCGGGTCTGTTGCAGCCGATCCGTGGCTTTGGCAAGCTGTGGCGCGAGAACGAGAGCGTGCAGGAAAAGCTGGGCTGGGCCACGGCGCAGGAGCAGGGATTCGACACCGTATTTCAGGCGCAGATCGCCGAGTCCATTGGCGCCACTGCTTTCCTGCGCACACTGGATGGCAAGATCATCCGCGTCTCCGGCTGGGACGTCGGTACGGGCACGTGGGAATACGAGACGCCGTAAAGTAGAACTGGTGCTTCTAAAGGGGTCTCTATCGTCCTCTAGATATCTTCATACCTCGATTCTTGTCCA
>CAZWPV010000492.1:0-2568 GCA_964635485.1 uncultured Anaerolineales bacterium | reverse complement strand
ACGAAAAGTACCATGAGCCTGCTAGAAAGCGAGTAGGACAAGGTTTACAGACCTGAAACGGCAAGAACCGCCTTGTGGTTATGCGATCTGGATCAAGACACAAGAAGTTATTTCTTAATGAACCCTAAGGCGATGGTTTCTATCGTTTGCGCGTCACTCGCTGTGACGCTGGCGGCCTGCGGCGCGGTGGTCACCCCCCAACCGACGCCCAGCCCGGCGCACACGCACACGCCTCTCCCCGGCCAGACGCTCGTGATCGGCCCGGCTGGCACGGCGCCCGCCCTCCCCCTGGCCGACACAGCGACGCCCACCATCAGCCCCACGCCCATCGTCTACGTCGTTCAGCGCGGAGATACGCTGCTGGGCATCGCTATGGAGTACGGAGTCAGCGTGGAGGCGATCCAGCGGGCCAACGGCATCGAGGACCCCCGGTTCCTGCGCGTAGGCCAGGAGCTACTCATCCCCACCGGCGAGGAAGAGGACGATGCTTCGTCCGGCGGCCTGCTGCTCCCGACGCCCACGCCGATCCCGTTCGACGTGCAGGGCATCGCTTGCTACGAAACGCCGGCCGGCAGCCTGTGGTGTCTGGGAGAAGTGGTCAACACGGCAGCCGCCCCCGTCACCAACGTGCAGATTCTCGTGACGCTCTTCGACACGGGGGGGCTGCGCATGGCCGAGGCGGATACGTTCGTGGCCGCCGACCTCATCCCCCCAGGCGAGCGCTCGCCTTTCGGCGTCCTGTTCGTCGAACCGCCCCCGGGACAAACTGTACCGCAGGTGACAATCCTGCGTGGGGAGGTGGCGGGAGAGCTGACCGCGTCCTACGTCCCCGTGTCGGCGATGGAGGTGGAGGGCAAACTATCCGGCCCGCAGTTTAAGATAATCGGCCAAGTGCAGAACGACAGCTCGGAGAAAGCAGCAGGTAGCGTGAGCGTCGTCGTGACCACCTACGACGCAGACGGCCTGGTGACGGGATTCCGCCAGAAGGCAGTGGAGCTGGAGGCGCCGCTCGCGCCTGGAGCCACCGCGCCGTTCTCCCTGCTGCTTAACTTTCATGGCGACCCCCCAACCGATTTCAGCGTCGTCGCGATAGGGCTCGTCTCGACCGAATAGCTCACCCATGGAGAGATAACAGTGACAACATTTTTCCTTCGCTTGATGCGCGTCATCTTCAATATCGCTTTTTCCCTATTCTCCCGCCGGGAGATCATCGGGGCGGAGAACCTGCCCGAGCCACCCTACATCATGGCGATCAACCACATCGCCATGTTCGACGTCCCGCTGCTGGCGACCGTGTGCCCGCACAACATCCGCGCCTTTGCCGCGGCCAAGCACAAAAAGACGCCCCTCTACGCCCCGATCCTCGCGGGGGCGGGCGCTATCTGGGTACGCAGGGGGGAAATAGACCGCCAGGCGCTGCGGCAAGCCCTGGACCTGCTGAAAAAAGAGGGAGAGGTATTGGGGATAGCCCCGGAAGGCACCCGCGCCCGCAAGGTCTATGCCCTGCAAAAAGGCAAAACCGGCACCGCCTACCTGGCCACCCGCGCCGACGTGCCCATCGTGCCGGTGGCCATAACGGGCACGGAAAAGGTCAAGCAAAACCTGCCCAAACTACGCCGCACCGATATACGCGTCGTCATCGGCGAACCCTTCCGCCTGCCCGAAAGCGGCCACGTGAGGGGCAAGAAACTGGAAGAGTACACCGACCTCATCATGCACCGCCTCGCTGAACTGCTGCCGGAGGAATATCGGGGCGTGTACGCTTGAAAGGAGGCTACATGATCAAGCGAACGATTCAGGCCATTGCATTAGCGCTTCTTTTGATAGCCAGCGGGTGCACGTGTGCGCCCAAGCGCGAGGTGCCCACCGCTACAGTCCCGCAAACCGCGCCCCCCTCGCCGCGCGCGACCCCGACCCCACTGCCGACTGCCGCCTCACCCACCTCAGTCCCCTCTCCGCCGACCTCCGAACCCGCCGGCGAGCCGGACTCGGACTACCTGGGCGTGAAGAAGCAGGGCGGCGCGCTGGGAGGCACGTGGACGTTGAAGGACGTACGCGTCGGCGCGCACGAGGATCGATTCCGGGTAGTCATCGAAGTGACCGAAGCCAGGGATCACGCGCCCTTCTTCGAGGCCGTCGAGGTGGACAACGCCGCCGCCCCCTTCCCCACGGGCCACGACCCGACCTGGGGTGCGGCGCGCATCGACCTGGTGATAAGCGACCTCTACCTCTTCGATTTTCCCGTCAGCGAGCGCCTGCCCATCGCCGCGCCGGAGAACCCAGTGGTAACCCGCGTCGACCGCTATCCTACCGAGTCCGATGCCCACGTGGGTTTCTCCATCGGCCTCAGAGAGCCGGCGGCGTACGAGGCGTACTACCTGACAGAGCCAGTGCGCATCGTGATCGACGTGCTGTATCCATGAATGGAAAACCTCCCGAAGGTTTTACCGACGCATGGCGTCGGCACCTTCGGGAGGTTAATTTTCCCCTAATACTGAATCACCACCGGCGTCCCGATGTCGGCCCAGTAGTAGAGCGTGCGTGCGTTCTCCGTGCTGAGGATGATGC
>CAZWPV010000491.1:0-2570 GCA_964635485.1 uncultured Anaerolineales bacterium | reverse complement strand
AGGACGTCGTCATACGCGGCTGTGCCGCTCACTTGCCGCCGCAGGATGTGGTGTACCAGCCCTTCGTGCTGGTGCATCAGAGCGTCCAGGCAAGCCCGGCATCCTGCTTGGGCACAGGCGAAGGCGGCTGGCCCTTTCAGGGAAAATGGATGTACAATACACATCAGACACCTCCTTGGTCAAAGTTGTGGTGGTTTGGACAACCTATTGTATCCACAACTTGTCAGGAGGTGTCATCGGTATGGGTTGAGTTTGCCTCAACTCGGGCTATTCAGTTGGGTTGACTTTTTGTGTTTGACTTATTGCGGTATTCCGGCTCTAGTGGGGCAGCGGGGGTTCCAGTCAGAAAAGCAAGGAGGCTATTGCTCTCCACCTTCATCAGTGCGCAGGATGCCGGGGCGCGAGGGGTGTCGCTCGTGGTCGCGCGCTAAAAACACAACACCCCACCCATTGTTGGGTGGGGTATCCTCCCTTGGGGGCAATCAACGTCTACCCCACCTAGGTGACCCGCACAGGACTCGAACCTGTAACCAAGGGATTAAGAGTCCCCTGCTCTTCCAAATTGAGCTAGCGGGCCAAGCGCGGCAATTATACCGCGAGGAGATCGTTTGTCAAGACGTGTCCTTTCTGCTATCATTGCGTGCGTGCAAACCCACACGGAAAACCCTCCACTGATCCTGATCACCAACGACGACGGCGTCACCTCGCCTGGCTTGCGCGCAGCCGTACAGGCTGCCCTGCCCCTCGGGGAGATCCTCGTCGTCGCCCCCAACCGCCAGTGGTCGGGTGCGGGCCGCAGTATGCCGTGGGCTGAAGGCCGCATCACCCCCTTCCCGATGAAGGTGGACGGGCAGCCAGTCAACGCCTACCAGACCGACGCCTCCCCGGCACTGATCGTGATCTATGCGCTGTTCGAGCTGGCCCCCCGCCCGCCGGCCCTCGTCGTCTCCGGCATCAACTATGGCGAGAACCTGGGCAGCGACGTCACCATCTCCGGCACCGTCGGCGCGGCGCTGCAGGCAGCCGTCAGCGGCATCCCGGCCCTGGCCGCATCTCTGCAGACACCCAAGGAGACCCACACCAAGCCCTGCCCCACCATCGACTTTTCCGCCGCGATCCACTTTACCCGGCTGTTCGCCCGGCGGATGCTGGAGACGTCCCTGCCGTTCGACGTGGACGTGCTCAAGCTGGACGTGCCCGACGATGCCACACCGAAGACCCCCTGGCGGCTGACGCGCGCCTCGCGCCAGCCCTATTTCGTCACCATCCCGCCGGAACGGGCCAGACTGAGCGAGCCGTTGACGCTCGACTATGAGACGCCCCCCCATCCCGAACACGTCGAGCCCGATTCCGATATCTACGCCCTGGCCGTCGACCGGGTCGTCTCTGTTGCCCCTTTGAGCATAGACCTGACCACCAGAGCGAACTTGACGAAACTGGAGGCGCTGCTGCGCACCCCAAGCGGAATTGACCCGCCGTAGCTGTGTGCTATAATGCGCGCAACGCGCAACGGTCGGAGCGGTAAACCTATGGACAAGTCCAAACCCACCCTCGGTCTTTCAGTGGTGCTCCCAATCTACAACGAAGAAGCCCCCCTGCCCAGCGTGATCCCGGAGCTATCCGGCGCGCTTCAGAAGCTGGACCGCAGCTACGAAATCATCGCCGTCGACGACGGCAGCACCGATAACAGCGTGGCAGTCCTGCGCGAGTTACAGGAGCAAGAACCCAACCTGCGCATCGTCCAGTTCCGCCGCAACTTTGGACAGACCGCCGCCTTCCAGGCCGGGTTCGACCACGCCCGCGGCGAGGTCATCGTCACGATGGACGCCGACGGCCAGCAGGACCCAGCCGACATTCCCAATCTACTTCAAAAGCTGGAGGAGGGGGGCTATGACCTGGTCAATGGGTGGCGGCAAAATCGCAAGGAGCCCCTGACCCGCAAGATACTCTCATTTTTCGGCAACCTCGTCATCGCCAACACCAGCGCCATCAACATCCACGACCGGGGCTGCTCGTTGAAGGCGTTCCGCCGCGACCTGGCCAAGCAGATGAACCTTTACGGAGAGCTCCACCGCTTTCTCCCGGAGATGGCCAACCTGATCGGCGCGCGCATCGGCGAGGTGGCTGTCAACGACCGCCCGCGCAAGGCCGGGAAATCCAAGTACGGCGCGTTCTCCCGCGCCCCGCGCGTCCTCCTCGACCTGCTCACGGTCTCGTTTCTGCTCAGCTACTCCCACCGCCCGATGCAGCTCTTCGGTCGCGTGGGATTGGTCAGCGGCGGCGTGGGCGGGCTTATCCTGTTGTACATGGGAGGGGCCAAGATCGTCAGCGGGCTGATCGGCGGCGCGGAAGGGTTCCGCAACTATCGCATCGGCGATAGCCCGTGGCTGATGCTGGCCGTGCTGCTGACGGTGCTCGGCGTCCAGTTCCTGATGATGGGACTGCTGGGCGAGATACTCAACCGCACTTACCACGAGGCACAGGGAAAACCCATTTACGCCGTGCGCAAGGTGTGGGAAATCGATTCTTCTCAGTAAGTAGGGGAAGATGGGGGTGTGAGGGCGGCTGCG
>CAZWPV010000490.1:0-2570 GCA_964635485.1 uncultured Anaerolineales bacterium | reverse complement strand
CGGGGGATTCTTGTATACCTGGATGGCGGTCGATTGCGGACATAGTCAATCTCCAATCTCCAGTCTCAGTAGATCCGATTTGTCACCCTGAGCGGAGCGAAGGGTCTCGTTCTTGGCTTTCAGCAATGAGATTCTTCGGCGCTTCGCGTCTCAGAATGACGCTTTGCGGCACGTTTCGGTTAAGCTGTTTGTCCTTTCGCCTGGAAATCCGAATCTACTGAGTCTTCAACCCTACGCCCAAAGCGGGCCAGTTCTTCTTCAGAGTGTTCGTATGGACAGTATTCGTGTTTGCCGGGAATATACCCGTGCACCGGGCAGATGCTGAACGTGGGTGTGAGCGAGTAATAAGGCAGGTGGAATCTCTCCGCGATCACGCGCACCAACCGGCGGGCCTGACGCCAGTCGTCGAGTTGCTCGCCCTGGAAGACGTGCAGCACGGTGCCGCCGGTGTAGAGGGTCTGCAACTCGTCTTGATGCTCCAGCGCCGCGAACAGGTCGTCGGTGTGGGAGACGGGCAACTGTGTAGAGTTAGTGTAGTAGGGCGTCCCGTCGGTGCCGGCGGTGATGATATCCGGGAAGTGCTGCCGGTCGGCCCGTGCCAGGCGGTAGGAAGCGCCCTCGGCGGGAGTCGCCTCCAGGTTGTAGAGGTTGCCGGTTTCCTCCTGGAAGCAGGCCAGTACCTCGCGCATAAATTGCAACGTGCGCACAGCAAAGGCCTTGCCGTCGGGGTGGGCGATGCTGAGGCCGAGCAGGTTCTCGCAGGCCTCGTTCATCCCGACCAGCCCGATGGTCGAAAAGTGGTTGCTCCAATAGCTGCCGGTGCGCCGCTTGATCCCTTGCAGGTAGTGGCGGCAGTAGGGATAGAGGCCGCGCTCGGTGAAGCGCTCCAGGATGTTGCGCTTGATCTCCAGGCTGGTGCGGGCGATCTCCATCAGCCCTTCCAGTCGCTCCAGAAATTCGCCCTCGGTGTGAGCCAGGTGCCCCAAGCGGGACATGTTGATGGTCACGACGCCCACCGACCCGGTGAGGGGGGCGGCGGCAAAGAGCCCGCCCATGCGTCTGCGTAGCTCGCGTTGATCCAGGCGCAGACGACAGCACATAGACCGTGCGTCATCGGGATCCATATCACTGTTGACAAAGTTGGCCCAGTATGGAATGCCATAGCGGGCCGTCATCGCCCACACCGGCTCCAACTCGGCGTTGTCCCAGTCAAAGTCGCGGGTGATGTTGTACGTCGGGATGGGGAAGGTAAAGACGCGGCCCTTGGCATCTCCCTCCAGCATCACCTCGGCGAAGGCGCGGTTGAGGATGTCCATCTCGCGCTGGAACTCGCCATAGGTCTCTTGTTGCATCTCCCCGCCGATTATGACGGGCAGATCGCGCAGGGTGGAGGGTGGATTCAGGTCCATCGTCAGGTTGGTGAACGGCGTCTGGAAGCCGGTTCTAGTTGGTACGTTGATGTTGAACACGAACTCCTGCACGGCTTGCTTGACCCCGCGGTAGTCCAGATCGTCGTAGCGGATGAAGGGGGCCAGCAGCGTGTCGAAATTGGAGACCGCCACCGCGCCGGCAGATTCTCCCTGCAGCGTATAGAAGAAATTGACCAACTGCCCCAGCGCGGTGCGCAGGTGCCTTGGGGGTTTGCTCTCGATCTTGGCCGGAACGCCGCCAAAGCCCTGCCTGAGCAGGTCGTGCAGGTCCCAGCCGCAGCAATAGACCGAAAGCATCCCCAGGTCGTGCAGGTGCAGGTCGCCGTCGACGTGTGCCTTCTGCACCTCGGCGGGATAGATCTTGTGCAGCCAGTAGCGGGCGGCGATGGAGGAGGCCAGGTAAAAGTTGAGCCCCTGGAGGGAGTAGTTCATGTTGCTGTTCTCGTTGACCCGCCAGTCGGCGCGCTGGATGTAATCGTCCACCAGCCGGTCTGCGTCCAGGAGCGTGCGCTCGGCTTCTCGGGCTTTGTTCTGCTCGTAGCGATAGAGGATATACTTCTTGGCTACCTGTGGGCTGCCCGACTTGATTAGCGTAGCCTCGACGAGATCCTGGATTTCCTCGACGTGGGGGACGTGGCCGTTTTGCTTGTACCGATCTTCCAGGATGCCGACCACGGCCCAAGAGAGCGCCTCGGCCCAGGGGCGGCTCTCTCCGTTTCCCACCGCTCGGGCGGCAGCGTATATGGCTTTTTCGATTCGCTGGCGGTCGAAGGGGACGAGGGTTCCGTTTCGCTTGATGACTCGGTCGATGCTCACTACAGAGACCTCACTTTCACGATTTGGCAGCGCGGCCGTTGCTTTGATAGCTCATCCGAAAAACCCCGTAGCATAGGCCCTGCGCCCGCCCACAAGGGCTATGCTACATTTTTCGGATAGATTGTAAGCAGTGTCCATCTCTGCCCAAGGGAACCATGCACCCCGGGTGAGGGCTTGCTTGGGAGTGACGGGCTTTGGAGAGTGCGGTCAACTCAGAAGTTGACCTCGTGTACGATATTACACCGACCGGAGGAAAATTGCAAGCCCCAGTCGCCCAGTAACCTTAAAATTGGCGGATTTTCCCCTATATGTGAGGGTTCTGCC
>CAZWPV010000489.1:0-2575 GCA_964635485.1 uncultured Anaerolineales bacterium | reverse complement strand
TGCTGGAGAACGTCTGGACGACGCTGGGGATGTTCCACGCCACCGGCGACCCCGAGTGGTTGTACAACGTCGCCGACCGCCCGGTGTTCAACCTTCTCGGCGGCGCGCTGCTGTGGGCAGGCGTCGCGATCTGCCTGTTCCGGTGGCGGCAACCGCGTTACTTCTTTTTGCTCCTGTGGCTGGGATTTGGGCTGGCTCCCACTTTTATCAGTGTCCCGCCTGCCAGTCTGAGCCACAGTATTCTAGCCCAGCCTGTCGTATACATTCTACCGATTTTGCCGTTGATCGAGATCAAATCGCAAATCGTTCGACTGAGCGCTCACGACGAAGTCGCAAATCGCAAATCGCAGATTCGCCATTTGTTACTTGTCATTTGCTATTTGTTATTTGCCATTTTCGTCGCTAGTAACGCCATTCGTGATCTCTACGACTATTTCGTCGTCTGGCCGCAGGAGGAGCTGGTGCGGGTGCTTTATCGCGCCGATTACCGTGAGGCCTCGCGCTACCTGGACGCCCGTCCCGAGATCACCGACGTCGCGATGTCCAGCACGCTGCTTGGCCCTTGGGACCGGTTGGCGCTGGATGTGGACACGCGGCGTGACGACGTCAGCGTGCGCCTGTTCGATCCGGGACGGGTGCTGGTCTGGAGCGCGGGCGATGCACCGGCGACGGTGTTGTTGGCGTCTTGGCCGCCTGCGGCCGCGCCCATCGACGATTTCCTGGGAGCGCCGGACGCTATCTCGCCTAGCCTCACGCGCTATACGCTTTCCTCAACTCCCAATTCCCAATTCCCAATTTCCAATGTTACACGCTTTGCCAACGGCCTGGAGTTGGTCGAGGCGCGGTGGATGGGTGAGCTTGAGCTGCTGGTCATCTGGCGCGTCGCCGAACCGCTCGACCTGCCGCCTAGCCCCATCGTCGCCAATCCTCCTCCGCCGGGCGTCTACTCCGGGCCGCGGCTGAAGGTCTTTGCCCATCTGCTGGCCGCCGACGGTACGCAGGTCGCCGGAGACGACGGGCTGTGGGTTGATCCGCTCACGCTCCAGCCCGGTGACTATTTCCTCCAGGTCCATCGCTTCACGCTTCCGTCGGATGTGCCTGCCGGGCCTTATGCAGTGAGACTGGGGTTGTACGACCCAAGGCCGGGGGAGGAGATGCGTTGGGATGTGCTGGACGGTGCTGGGGAACCCATCGCCGATCACGTCCTCGTGCCGGCTGGCGAGTAGTTCGGGTCGGCGGAGACGACCCGCTTAACCAGCGCAATCAGTCCAGTTGAGCACGAAATCGCGGAACGCCTCGTTCGACCCGCCGTCGCGTTGCACGACGATGAGTCCCCAGTCGCGGAAGATGATGCCGTAGCGGTCGATATCGAGCTGCGAGAAATACTCCCGGTACTGCTCGCAGACCATAAAGCGCTGGTCGTACAGGTTGATGAAGACGACGTCGGGGTCAGGCGGCGGCTCGCGCTGGGCGGGAATGCCGATGATGTACAGCCCTTCCCGCCGGGCCAGGTGTGGGGCGTAGGCATTGGTGGTAACCACGGAGGCATCGGGCGGAACGGTGGCGAGGGCCCGGTGGACCGCCTCGGCGTTGGGCAGTTCGGCGAGCGGCGGTGGAAGCTCCTGTCCCTCGGTGAAGGGGTTGTCGATCGCCAGCGCCAGCATGGCCAGAGGGACGACGGCCAGCCCGATGGCGTGCGGGAGCCAGCGCTGGCCCAGCCACCCTTTGAGCCTGTGCAGGCCGAGCACCGCGGCGATAAAGACGAAGGGGACGATGGGCACCGTGTACTGGCAATAGATCTTGGCCTGGCAGTGGTGTTGGGCCAGGATGTTGATCGCTAGTCCCGGCGCGGCCAGCAAGAGTTCGGGCAGGCCCAGCAGTGCCAGGAAGCCGACGGGGAGCAAGAGTTGCAGCAGGTAGAGCGCCCGGTTGGGCTCGGCCAGGGTCCGGCAGACGGTGCCTGGTTGGGAGAGCAGCGTCCACGCCATCTGGCCGGGGCTCTCTCCCAGCCAGCCGTACCGCTCCAGCGTGTCGGAGGGCCCCTGACGCAGGGCGGGAATCAGCCAGAACATCGTGGCGCTCGATACGATCAGTCCCACGCCGGTCCAGGCGAAGCCGAAGCGCACGCGCCGGTGCGTACGCTCTCGCAGGGCGGCGTAGAGGCCAAAGGCGGCCACGCTGAAGCCGAGGTTCTCCTTGCTCAGCAGGGGCACGAGCAGCCACAGCGAGGCGATCTTAAGGTCGTCGTGGTCGAGCGCCTCGAAGGCGGCGATAAAGGCAGGGATGGCCAGGGCCTCGGGGTGAAAGTCAAAGCGCTCGGTGAAGCCGATGGCCGGGTAGAGCAGGTAGGCCGCCGCCACGGCCAGTGCCAGCCACGGGCTGTTCAGGCGGCGTCGCGCGAGCCGGTACAGCGGGATAGCACCCGCCGCCAGGCCGATGACCTGCACCCACAGCAGCAGCTTGGGGGATGGGATCAGGACGTAGAGCGGGATGAGCGCCAGCATCACCGGCTGGAAGTGATCGGCGAAGGCGTTCTCCACCTCGGGCGAGCTGGCGAAAAAGCGCCCGTGCAGCG